>JBKHJU010000076.1:0-7377 GCA_046537985.1 Longimicrobiales bacterium | reverse complement strand
CCGAAAACGAAGAGGTGAACGAGATGGTCATGGTCATGAACGGCTTCGACACCAACTTCGACGGCGACAACGAGGTCTACGCCGTGAACACCGTGGCCTTCCACTACCAGAAGCACCCGATTCCGGTGCCGCTGGGCGAGCTCGTGCGGATCTACCTGGTCAACATGACCGAGTTCGATTTCGTGAACTCCTTCCACCTCCACGGCAACTTCTTCAACTACTGGCCCACCGGCACCCGGCCGGAGCAATACCAGTACACGGACACCGTGATGCTCTGTCAGGGAGAGCGGGGGATCCTGGAGTTCACCTACGATCACGCGGGTCAGTTCATGTTCCACGCGCACCAGAGCGAGTTCGCCGAGCTGGGCTGGGCGGGCATCTTCGACGTGCAGGAGGCGCCCCGTGTCTGATGGCGGCCCGTCGAGGACTCGCCTGGCCTTCCGCGGAATCCTGCCCCTGATCCTCCTGGGCCTCTTCCTCGTGGGATTCCTGCGCTGGGGGCCCCTGGGGGTCTTCCGGGCGGCCTTCCCCCCGGTGGAGGAGCTCACCATCGAGCGCATCGCCTTCCCGGAGGAGGGGCTGATCCGGGCCCAGGTCGTGAACGGGGGGCCCGAGCCCGTGACCCTCTCCCAGGTCCAGGTCGACGAGGCGTACTGGGACTTCCAGGTGGACGGAGAAGCCACCATCGACCGCCTCGAGCGGCGGACCGTGGACATTCCCTACCCGTGGGTGGACGGAGAGCCGCACGAGATCGCCCTGGTCACCTCCACGGGCCTCACCTTCACGGAGGAGGTGGAGGTGGCGACCCGGTCGCCCAGCCCCGACGCCCGGTACCTGACCACCTTCGCCCTGCTCGGGGTGTACGTCGGGGTGATCCCGGTCTTCATCGGCCTCCTCTGGTTCCCCTTCCTCGGGGGGATCAGCCGGCGCTGGATCGACTTCTTCCTGAGCCTGACCATGGGTCTCCTTCTCTTCCTGGGAGCCGACGCCCTGGCCGAGGCCCTGGAGGTGACCGAGCGGGTGGCCTCCGCCTTCCAGGGGGTAGGGCTCGTGGTGCTGGGCCTGGTGGGCACCCCTCTCCTCATCGAGGGGCTGGGCCGCCTCAAGGAGAGCTCCGCTCGCGGAGCCGGTCACGAAGCGGCCCGGGTGGCGTTCCTGGTGGCCCTGGGAATCGGACTCCACAACCTGGGAGAGGGGCTGGCGGTGGGGACCGCCTACGCCTCGGGCGAGATCGCTCTCGGAACCACCCTCGTCCTGGGTTTCCTCCTCCACAACACCACCGAGGGGCTGGGCATCGTTGCGCCCCTGGCCAGGGAGCGGCCGGGCATCGGCTACCTGGTCGTCCTCGGCGCCGTGGCGGGAGTTCCCACGATCCTGGGTGCCTGGATCGGTGGCTTCTCCTACTCTCCGATCGCGACGGTCTTCTTCCTGTCCGTGGGTGCCGGGGCGGTCGCCCAGGTGGTCTGGGCCCTGTACAAGATGTTGGCCGGGCGGGCGGAGGGTGGCCTCACCGCTCCTCTCAACGCCGGTGGGCTCCTGGCGGGTTTGGTGGTCATGTACCTGACGGGAATGGTGGTGGCCGTGTAGGAATCGAGGGAACCTTCGGTCGGCCCGGTCGTATGGTGCACACCGGTCGGTTCCGGCCGAGCCTTGTTCCCTCGATCCTCCTTCCGGAGAACCACGTGCGCATTCGGAATGTCCATTTCGGCAGGCTCCTCTTGCCCGTTCTACCCTTCGTGCTCGCCGCCGGCACCCTCGCCGCCCAGGACGATCAACCTCCCGCGGACGCTCCCCCGGCCCCGGCACCCGCTCCGGGGCAGCAGGCCCCCGGCCAGGAGGCGCTCCCCGACAGCGTCCAGCAGATGATCGAGGAGTTTCGGGGCATTCAGGATCGCCTCGCGTCTCTCCAGGACTCGGCGCTCCAGCGGAGCGACGAGCTCCAGGCACAGCAGTCCGGGATCCAGGAGTCCATCGAGACGGCGATGACGGAGTCCAATCCCGAGCTGGAGGAGGAGATCGGCCGGATGGAGGAGCTTCAACAGGAGATGACCGACGCCCAGGAGGCCCAGGATCAAGAGCGGATGATGCAGCTCTCCATGGAGGCCGGGCAGATCCGCAGCCAGCTCCAGTCGGCTCAGCAGGACGTCATGGAGCGTCCCGCCATCCAGGAGGAGATCGAGAGCTTCCAGAACGAGCTCCTGGACGAGATGATCGCCATCGAGCCCGAGACCGAGGATCTCATCGCCGAGCTCGAGGCGCTGGGCGCGCGGGTCCAGGAGTTCCAGCAGGGTCAGCAGGGAGCCACACCCGGGCCGCCGCCCGGGGCGGGTCCAGGCGGGCCACAGGGAGGCTGATCGTCTCCGATCGAATCGAATCGGGTGGCTCGGCGGAACCGCCATCCGGTCGGTGATCGATCTGCCACGTCAGGCGCGTGGGGGCCGGACGGGGGGTGTTTCCCCGCGTTCCGGCCCATATTTTTTACAGGATGACGAGCTTCACGACCGGTTCTTCGACAGGCTCACTGCGCCTTCATAAGGAACGACGCTCCATGAGACGTTCGATCAGAAGTCTACTCGCGACCGCTTTGGTGGGGGGGGTCCTGGTGGCCGGGCCGCCTTCGGCGGCGGCCCAGAGCGTGGAAGAGTCCCTCAGGGCGCTGGCCCGGGACAACGCCGAGCTCTACGCGAATCCCATCGCCGAGGGTCTGGGCTATTCCCTCCACAGCGGTATGGCCGAAGACGCCTCCGTCCACAGCCAGCTCGGATTCGACTTCGGGGTCCGGGTCATGGGGGCCTGGGTGCCGGACGAGAGGAAAACGTTCGAGCCGGCGCTACCCGACGTCGAGTACGACAACACGACCTACTCGGGCAGCGCGAATCTTCAGCCGGTCGGGGGAGGTCCCCGGATCACGCCGACGGCGGCCGGTGTCGGGGATGGAATCATCTTCGAGCCCACTCCAGGCGGAGATTACGCCCAGGCCATCAGCGCCACGGGAGGAGATCCTTCAGACCCGCAGTACCGGATTCCGTTTCCCGAGGGCCAGGATCTCTCCGTCGTGCCCTTCGTCGTGCTGCAGGCCGGCGTGGGTCTCGGGTTCAATACGGAGCTCACGGCTCGGGCGATTCCCTCGGTCGAACCCAGCGGTGACGTGGGTGAGGTCTCGGCCTTCGGGCTGGGGGTCAAGCACGAGGTGGGTGGATGGTTCCCGACGCCGCTCCCCGTGGACGTGTCCCTGACGGCCGGATATCAGGGTCTGAGCGTCGGAGACTACATGGACGCTTCGAGCACCGCCTTCGGCCTCCTGGTGGGTCGGGGATTGGGGCCCCTGGCCGCCTTCGCCACCGTGGAGAACGTGAATCCCAGCATCGACGTCGACTACACGGTGGACAACCCGGACCTTCCCATCGACGGGCAACAAATCTCCTTCAGCCCCGATCTGGGATCCGAGACCCGGGTCGGAGTGGGGGTCAACATGACCTTTCTCCTGGTGAACGTCTCGGCCCTCTACACCCTCGGCGACTACAACGTGGCGTCCGTGAAAGCGGGAGTCAGCTTCCGCTGAGCGGCGCGCCGGCCCGGGTCACTCACGGAGTGTGCATCCCCGGGCGGACCGGCCCCGGAAAGGCCCACCCGCGGGCAGGTGGGCCCGGATCAGCCCTGCCGCAGCGCCTCCCGGATCTTGTTCTCGAGCTCGGCCTGACCGCCGGTCACCTCGAAGTCACCGCTCCAGGCCTTCTTGAAGTCGCGGCGGAAGCTCGTGTCCTCGGAGACGGTCTCCGTCATCGCATAGAGGGTCTTGGCGTCGAAATCCTTGAAGGCCACGGGCCGGCCGTGATAGAAGAGGATCTCGATCTGGCCGAGGTCCACGGTATTCGTCGCATCGTCGATCTTCACTAGCCGCATTCGCCGCCTTCTCCGCTCCACGCGCGTTCGCTGCTGCTCGCTGCTGCTCCGGCCTAGTACCACCGAAGGCGGTATCAGGTGCCTTTCCCTCCGCCCCGTCGGAGAAAGAGGAACGCCGGATGCGACCTCCAGCGAGGGCGAGCGAGCCTTCCTGGCCGGGCTCGGGCCGGGAGCTCAGCCCTCTCCGAAATCCCGTTCGTAGTCCAGCTCTCCGTCCCGGTCCCACCGACGCCACACGCCGGCTTTCCTTCCATCTTTCAGCGCACCCTCCGCCTCTTTCCGACCGTTGTCGTACCACTGGACCCAGGGTCCTTCCCGCACCCCCCGCTCGTAGCGGATCTCGGACTCCTTCACCCCGTTCTCGTACCACGTGGTCACCACCCCGTGCTTCAGACCCTCGACGTACTCGCCTTCGAACTCCTTGTTTCCGTTGGGATGCCAGCGCACGACCCGCCCGTGATCCCGTCCGTTCCGGACCGTTCGTTCCCACTTCGGCGTCCCGTCCCGGCGCCAGACCACCTGCCTGCCCTCCTGCTCGCCCTCCTCGTACTGCAGGAGGCGGTTGGGGCTTCCGTCCTCGAACCAGCGACGGAAGGTCCCGTGCCACCGCCCGTTCTCCATCGTGCCTTCCCACGCCACCGTTCCGTCGTCGTGGAGATCGAAGACCCGACCGGAATACGGCTTGCCGTCGCTTCCGAGCCAGACGCCGCCCCGGACCGCCAGCTCCGAAGCCCGGATCCCGTCGGGAGACCCGGGGCGCTCCATCTCCTCGTCGAGGTGACTACGATTCATCCCTTCCTCTTCTCCCCGGTCTCCCCTTCTGGACCCCCTTCGGATCGTCGGGACTCCGTGACGTTCGCGTGGGGTCGGGCGCGGAGGTCATGCCCGGCCGGTGCGTAGGGAGCACAGGGATCACGGGAGATACGTCGTCGGGGTGGAGCGGTCGAAACCCGGTCACCGGAACAGAGTCGTGGAGCGGGAGTGTAACGAAGGAAAGCGGTCGGAGGACAGAGGAGCCTCCTCGTGCGGGGGTCGCCGCGGGAATCACCGGGAATCACCGGGAATCACCCGGGAATCAGGAAAGACGGGAGAATCGGGGACGGAGAGCAGCGGCTGGATGGGAGTCGTGGAATCGTCGTGACCGATCTGGGAAGAATGCTCGTCTTCGCGGGCGCGGTCCTCCTGATGGTCGGATTGCTGGTCTGGGGACTGGGCCGAGTGGGCTTTCGGGGACTCCCGGGCGACATCCGCTACGAGTCGGAGAACGTCCGGATCTACTTCCCCGTCGTCACCATGCTGGTCCTCTCCGTGGTTCTGAGCCTCGTCCTCTGGATCATCCAGCGCTTGGGGGGACGATGAGGACGGCGGATACGGGGTCGCCGACCGAAGGGAAGGCACGATCCGCCCCGGAGATCGGGGCGGGAGCGGATTCCGGACCCCGGTGGGCTTCCCACGGCAGGGGCCATAAATTACCGTTGATCGAGGATTCGTCCGGGTCGGTCCGGAGTCATCCGACCCGGCGGGTCGTACGTGAAGCACGCTGCGACCCGTTCGAGCGAGGCCTCCCCGTCGCCGCCGGCCGACCGTTCACCCGCAAGACGTCCGAGGTCGCCGAAGACCCCTGATCATGTCCGACCGACCCCGAATCGAGACCCTCGAGCTGGAGCCGTCGTCCCGGCTCGACGTCATCGACGTGAGCCAGCGTCTGGCCGAGAAGAACGGGGAGCCCCTCGTTCGCTTTCCGCGGGCCCTCTACATCTCGTACCACACGACGGCCGGTTACGTGGATCCCCGGCTGAGCGAGCGACTGGACCACAATCCGGAAGCCATCCGCGACTTCTTCCAGGCCTTCCAGAAGCTCTTCCCCCCCGACGCGGGTTACCGGCACGATCAGCTGGAGCTCCGGGACGAGCTCACGGAGGAAGAGAAGACCACGGAGCCCCGCAACGCCGATTCGCACCTGACCTTCATCGGTGCCGGGATGTCCAACTGCGTGAGCTACGAGCACACCCCGGGGCGTCCCATCTGGTTCGTGGACCTGGACGGCACGTTCGGATCCACGCGCCGACAACGACGCACCACCGTCATCGGATACAACAGGGAGGAGAAGATCGAGACGGTGCGGGTGGCGGTTCCCGTCTCCAGCCATCCGGTGGATTCGGTGAACCTGAAGGATCCGGACACCGGATTCCTCGAGCGGCTCCAGGAGCTCATCGACAGCTACGGGATCGAGGCAGGACGAGTGGACGTCTCCCTCACGGGGACCGAGCGCCACGCCGGCCTCACGGTCAACGAGTACGAGACCCTTCTCATGAAGCACGACCTGGCCGAGGTTCTCAAGAATCCCTTCCACTACATGGCCGAGAAGGGAAAGCACGTGCTCCAGGACCCCCGCTCCGTCCCGGGAAAGACCCTCAGCTACGCGCAGTACGACGGGGTCCGGGTCCTGAACAAGCTCATGGACATCCTGGGGGTGAGCGAGTCGGTGGTGGAGCGGATCCTGAACCGGATCATGGCGGTCCCCGCCTCCCGCTTTCTCCGGATGAAGCGGCAGATCAGCCTTCCGGTCTTCGACCCCGACCGACAGAGCCGGGGAGAGATCGTGGAAGGGACCTACCAATCTCCGATCCTGGTCCAGTGGCGGAAGAGCGACTCGGGCACCCGGAGCCTCGACGTGACCTTCGTACGCTTCACCTGATCGGAGGCTCCCGGCGGCCGCCCCCGCCCGCTCTCCGCGGCATTCCCGCAGACCGGTCGACGGATCACCCGCTTCAAATGAGGCTCTTCCCCTGGCATCCGTCGACGGGAATGCACGCTCCGGTGACGAGGCTCGCCCGGTCGGACGCCAGGAACGCCACGACGTCTCCCACCTCGTCGGCCCTTCCGAAGCGACCCAGTGGGAGGTTCTGCTCCACGAATTCGGCCATTCCGTCGGGATCCTCCTCCACCCGCCGGTCCCAGCTTCCTCCCGGGAACCGGATCGAGCCCGGAGCCACCGAGTTGACCCGGATGCCCTCCGAAGCCAGCTCCATGGCCATGATCTTGGCCGCGCTGATCATGGCCGACTTCGTGGTGTTGTAGATGGAGAGTCCCGGGCCGCCCCCCTCCCGCCCGAAGATGGAGGAGACGAAGACGATCGATCCTCGGCCCTGCTCCCGCATGTCGGCGATGACGGCCCGGCTCAGGCGAAAGGCCGAGTTCACGTTGAGCTCGAACAGGTCGTACCAGTCCTGGTCGGTGGTCTCTTCGAAGGGCTTCCGGCGATTCCCGCCCACGTTGTTCACCAGGACGTCGACGGGTCCCAGCTCGCTCCGGCAGGTGTCCAGGAATCGGGCCGAGTCCTCGGCGTCCGTCACGTCGGCGACCACGGCCGCCACGGGGACTCCCCGGGCTTCGAGATCTTCCCGTGCGGCATCCAGCTCTTCCCGGTGGCGGGCGCAGATTCCGACCCGACACCCCTCCGCGGCCAGGGCG
>JBKHJU010000075.1:0-7400 GCA_046537985.1 Longimicrobiales bacterium | reverse complement strand
GCTGAAGCCAGCGTACGCCGCCACGAACCCCTGAAAGGCGTAAGCGAAGTCCATCCCGAAAGAGTAATCCTCGCCCAGGGGACCGGCCCAGCTCCCGTCAGCGTCGGCCATGGGTCCCACGGGCACGCTGGCACCGAGGCGAAGCTCATAGGTCAGGGGCGAGATCTGTGCCTCGGCCGATGGAGCACCAAGAATGAATCCAGGAGCCACGACCATCAGAATCCAGGGGAGCTTGGAGCGCACCACTTCCTCCGACGAAGGGGGAACCGCCCGGACGGGGCATCGAGGAGTCCGGAAGTTCGGCCGTATCCTAGACGACCGGCCTTTCCGACGCTACACCTTCCGGGACCCAGCCCCGCGATCCACCTCCGAGCCGGTCCCGAGCCACAAAGGAGACGCATGCCGTCCGAGACGCCGTCCGACCCTCCGTCCGAGACGCCGCCCGACACGCCGACCCCGGCCCGGCGCACCCGAAGATTCACCGAGTCGGTGATCCGGGACATGACGCGGGTCGCCGGGGAACATGGAGCCATCAACCTGGCCCAGGGATTCCCCGACTTTCCCGCACCGGATCTTCTGAAGGACGCCGCCTGTCGCGCCGTCCGGAACGACGTCAACCAGTACGCAATCACCTGGGGTGCCCGATCCCTCCGGGAAGCCGTTGCGGCCAAGTACGACCGACTCTATGGCATTCCGCTGGACCCGGACCGGGAGATCACCATCACCTGCGGAGCCACCGAGGGCATGGTGGCGGCCATGCTCGCATTGGTGGACCCCGGAGACGAGGTGGTCGTCCTCGAGCCGTTCTACGAGAACTACGGGCCCGACGCCATCCTCTCCGGGGCCTCTCCGCTCTTCCTCCCCCTCCGGCCGCCGGAGTACCGCCTGGACGTGGACCGCCTCCGGAAGCTGGTGACCTCCCGGACGCGAGCCCTGATCCTGAACACACCGAACAACCCCACCGGTCGCGTCTTCGACCGCCGGGAGATGGAGGGCGTGGCCGAGATCGCCCGGAAGCGGAATCTGGTGGTGCTCACCGACGAGATCTACGAGCACATCGTCTACGGAGGACGACACATTCCCATGGCGACCCTGGGCGGGATGCGGACGCGCACCGTGACCGTGAGCGGGCTCTCCAAGACCTTCGGCATCACCGGTTGGAGGATCGGCACCGTCGTCGCTCCGCCGAAGCTGACCGGGGCCATCCGAAAGGTCCACGACTTTCTGACCGTCGGCGCGCCGGCACCCCTCCAGGAGGCGTGCGCCCGCGGCGTGAACGAGCTCGCCGAAGGGTACTACTCGGAGCTGGCCCGAGGATACGAGGAGCGGAGGCGGATCCTGGTGGATGCCCTTCAGGACGCAGGCTTCCGCTGCTCACCGCCGGAAGGGGCCTACTATGTGCTGGCGGACTATTCCGAGCTGAGCGACGCCGACGACCACGAGTTCGCCCGGGCTCTGGCCCGCCATGCCGGCGTGGCCGCGGTGCCGGGATCCAGCTTCTTCCGAAGCCCCGACGACTCGGGTCGCTCCCCGCCTCGTCGGATCCTCCGCTTCGCCTTCTGCAAGAAGGCCGAGACCCTACGGGAAGCCGGCGAGCGGCTCCGGAGCTACGCCTCCTCCTCCGTCGCATAGACCCCTACGGAAAGGTCGGCGTCCGCCCCTCCGGAGGAGGGGGCGTCGGCCTCCGCGGAGGGAGCGTCGCCGGGTCCGGCGGAATCATCCTCCCGGGCGGAGGGGGCATCGTCGGGTCCGACGGACGCGTGCTCCCCGGCCTCGAAGGGAAGCTCCTCGTCCACGGCGTCGATCTCGGCCACCCTCCCCCTCCACTCCCGCATCATCATCACGAAGGCATGGGCGAACCGGGGATTGAATTCGGCTCCGGCACCCTCCTCCACGTAGCTCAGCACCCTCTCCATCGGCCAGGCGTCACGGTAGGGTCGATCCGTCCGGAGGGCGTCGAAGACGTCGCAGACATGGACCAGGTCGCTCGCCTGGTGACAATGGCGATGAAAGTGGAGGTTCGGGTACCCCCCGCCGTCGATCCGTATGTGGTGCTCGTACGCCACCACCGCCGCCAGATCGAGGAATTGCTGGGCCTCCATGATGAAGCGGGCCCCCTCGACGGTGTGGCTGTTCATCACTTCCCGCTCTTCCGGCGTCAGCTTTCCGGGCTTGTTCAGGATGTCGGTCGGAATCCGCACCTTTCCGACATCGTGAAGGAGGCCCGCGACTCCGAAGGTCCGTACCTCCTTCGGGCCCAGCCCCACGTACTCGGCCAGCGCCATGGCCAGCGTGGAGACGTTCAGCGAGTGGGTCGTCGTGTATTGATCGTACTCCTTCAGGCGTAGCAGCGGAATCATGAAGGCCTGGTCCCCGTGCATGGCCACCGACAGGGAGCGGACGATGGCCTCGGCCTCGAGCATCTTCAGGTCACCCCGGGTCCGGAGCTCGTCCTGGAGCCACTCCAGCGTGTCGACTTCTTCGCCCAGGGTGTAGGAGACCCTTCCGGTGACGGGTTTCCCCCGGCTCTCCCCTTCCCTCCCGTCATCCCCCTGGATGGCCAGGACGCCGTATCGGATGTTCGTGGGGCGGGTCTGGCGCACCTCCGCCGAGGTGCCCTCGCCCGACAGGGCCCCGTGGATCTCGTCCAGGAATACCTCCAGGTCCCAGCGCTCGACCGGGCCCGTGAACTCCAGCCGCTGGACGCCCACGCCCGCCAGCCTCGGCGTCCAATCCCAGTCCCGCATCTCACGAAGGGGGCGGTCGCCATAGATGACCTCCGAGCCCAGGAAGGTCAGGCGAGGACGGGGATCCTCCTCCTGCAGGAGGGCCAGCTTCTCGTACGCCCGGTTCACGGCCTTTTCCCGTGCCGGATGTCCCTCTTCGTAGAGGGTCATGACGGAGAAGGCCTTCGCCAGGGCCGTCAGGAAATCACCGACGGCGCTCAAGCTTCCCGTCCCCCCCCGGGACTGGCCGCGCGCACGAGTGCGGGATCGCTCGACCCCCGAGCCGCCGCCAGCACCCGAGCCACTTCCGGGTCCTCGTTCCAATCCCGTGCCAGCACCTCCAGCGCCGCCACCACGGCCGGCGACCGCTCCGCCAGCTTCTCCCGGCCGAAGAGGGTCCTCCCCGCCCGGACCAGCTCGAGAAGGGCGCTCCGGGCGAGCCCCGAACCGGAGCCCTCCAGGGCTCGCGCCGCCATGGCCCGCAGATCCTCGGGGCGGTCGCTTCGGATGATCCGGTTCACCAGGGTGGGGACCAGGGTTTCCGGGGTGCCGTCCCGGAGCTCGGCCAGGGCGATCCGATTCAGACGCTCGTCCCCGTCGGCCAGGCCCGTGGCCAGGGTGCGGGTGCGGGAGGCGGAATGCCGGAGCACCAGTGGAAAGGCCTCGCGACGGACGCGATGATCCGGGTGGGCCAGGAACCCGGTGTAGTCCACCTCGGGCGGGGGCGAATCGAGGCGCTGGATGAGAGCGAGCATGTTTCGCACCACGTACCATCGGGAGTCCTCCAGGCGCCGTCGAATCTCGGCGTGGAGGTCCTCTTCCATGGCCGTCAGCCGATCGAACACCTTTCGCCGCACGGCTCGGGAATCGGAATCCACCAGGGCGTCCATGAGGGGCCCCACCGCGTCCGCTCCCATCTCTTCGACCACCGACTCCAGCGCCGCCTCGTCGACGTCCTCTCCACCGAGGAGCTTTCGCACCTGCCCCGGCGACGTGATGTACTTGCGGATCCGGCCGTTCGTAACGGACCCCCTGGCCTCGGCCATGAGCTCGAAGAGCTCGGCCACCCGGCCTTCCTCCACGAGCTCGGCGACCGCGGACTGGACGATGAGCCCCCACGCCTCCACCTCGAGAGCCATCTGGATCAACCGCAGGGCCCCGTCCTCCTCCGACGCCTCCGGGGACGGCCTCCCGTCCTCCTCGTCCTCCGGCGCCGAACGTCCCCCGGACGCATCGGGAGCGCCTTCCTCCTCGTCCGCCCCGGGGGAACCCTCGGCCTCGACGGCCGTGTCGACTCCGCCCGCTCCGGCTGCCGGGCGGCCTTCCGCTCCCGGCACGGCCCGGGCCAGGTTGTCGAGGATCAGGGTATACTCTTCGGGATTCGGATCTTCCAGATCCCACTCGGACACGAGCTTCTCCACGTTGTCCCGGAGGGCCGTGTCCGCCTGGCTTCGGACTCGCCCCGTTCCTTCCTCGGCGTGCCGGGACAGCTTCGTGAGCATCCGCACCATGGAGCTCGAAATCGTCTGTTCACTGGTGGAGGCGGCCGCCTTTACCATCTTCATGACGGCGTCCACCGCCAGGGTCTGGTTGGCGTCCAGCACCAGCCTCCGGCGTCGGGAGGCGTCTCCTCCCATGGCCACCAGCCGATCCAGCGTGGAGTCGTCGAGCTCCTGGATCAGGGACGAGACCCGGGTCCGAATCCGTTTCGCCTCGCCGGAGCTGCTCCCCTTCAGCTCCTCGGCCAGCTGGAGGAGGTATCCCGCGATGACCTGATCATACCCCCGGTCCTTCCGGTGAGCCCGGATGGACTCGGCCACGACTCGCTCGTCGGGAACGTCCCCCGGCTCCACATCCTCGTCGGAGAGTACGGCCGCCTGGGCCAGGCCCAGCCAGAGCTCCACCGCACGGTCCGTCGCGTCGGCGGCTTCCTCGTCGCCCCCGGCCAGCTCGAGCTTCCCGTACCCGACGGGGTGGACCGAGATGTTTTCCCACTCCGCGGAGTCGTCCACGTCTCCACTCTCGCTGGCTCCCAGGGCTCCCAGGGGCGCGCCGGCGTCGTCCGTGTCGGCCGCCAGCGCCTCCAGGAGAGCCTCCACCTCCCAGGCCCGCACCCCCTTCCTGAACGAGAGAGCCCCGATCTGGTGTTCGTGGAGACGTCGAGCCAGGTCGCTCAGCACCGGGTGCTTCGCATCGGTCGCGACGCCCCTGATCACCAGCTGGTTCCGGGCCACGCCGATGTCGAGCCGATCCGGACCCTCGAAGCACTCCGCCAAACGCGTGATGACGTTCTCCGCCACCGGGACGAGGGCGGGATGGTCCGGCGGATACATGGCGTACCGATGGACCCCGATGGAGAGCTCGATCAGGAGCTCGGAGAGCTTCCGTCCGAGAGCGGTGCCCCGCTGCTCCTTCGCGCCTTCCGTCGGTGAAGCCGTGCTCACGGGGCAATTCGGGTGGGGTGGTGGAAAGGAGCCGGTGGGGCGTTGGGCTCTGCCTCTCCCAAAGATATATTCGGCGGGACGTTCCTGCGACGGAAGTCTTCAGACGCTCGTCCTTCGACCACCCGTCCCGCTCGGCCGAGTCGGCGCCGACACACCTCTGATGGAACCCACTGATCCGTGTCCGATTCCCCCCTGATCGACTCCAAGGTCCCCACCCGGGAGGGTTCGTCCTGCGTCGTCCTCGCGGGCGTTCCCGTCACCCTCTTCGGTCACCCCTCCACCTCCGCCCGTCTCGAGCTGGAGCCCGGGTCCCGGGGGCCGGTGTGCCGGGGAGGCAGCGCTTCCCCTCGTCGTCGGGCTCGGGGTGGCTCCCCTGGTGGCCCTCCTCCCTCCCCACGCCCCGGGGACCCGACTCCGCTTTCCCCATCCCCGGACGTGCCCGGAGTGCGGGCACGAGCCGATGGCGGAAGTCACCGGGGAGCGCATCGAAGAAGCGATCCGGACGAGCGGCCGGGAGACGGGGCTGTGAGGGGCGGGACGGTGGACCCGTGAGGAGCGTCCTGGCCCGTGTATTCGGGGGAGTCGCCCTTCTGCTCCTGACCTTCATCGGCATCGGCGTCCTCCTCCCCGGCGAATGGACCGTCGAGGCCCGGACCGTCGTGAACGTGCCCCCGGACTCGGTCTACCGGGAGCTGAGCCGCGTCGGTTCGTGGTCCGAGTGGATGCCCTGGCCCGAGAGCGGTGCCGAGTTCGGCGGACCGCCGTCCGGGGCGGGCGCCTCCTTCCGGTGGGACGACGAGGTCTACGGAAGCGGCTCGTTCACCATCGAGGATGCGGCGACCGACCGGCACGTGGCGTACCGGGTCTCGGTGGAGGACGACGCCGTCGTGGTCCACGGCCGGATGGAGCTCCGGCCGGTCGACGAAGGCACGGAGATTCGATGGACGGAGGAAGGAGACGCGGGCTGGAATCCCCTGGTGGCCTTCGCCGCACTCACCCAGGGGGACCGGCAGGCGACCCAGCTCCAGGACACCCTGGACCGACTCGCGGCCCACCTGGAATCAAAGTGAGTGGGCTCGCTGGACGAGCTCGTCGTTGGACCTGGTCTTCTTCATGACCGCCAGGAGCTCCTGCATGGCGTCGGCGGGATTCATGTCCGAAAGCTCCCGGCGCATCGCCCGGGCGATGGCCAGCTCCTCGTCGCTCAGGAGGAGCTCCTCTCTCCGCGTGGCCGAGGCGGCGAGATCGATGGCTGGATAGAGCCGCTTCTCGGCCAGCTCCCGGCTCAGGACGAGCTCGCTGTTCCCCGTCCCCTTGAACTCCTCGAAGATGACCTGATCCATCCGGGACCCGGTGTCGATGAGAGCCGTCGCCACGATGGTGAGGGATCCTCCGCCCTGCTCGGGATCCGTCTTGCGCGCGCTCCCCAGAAAGCGCTTCGGCTTCTCCAGTGAGTTGGCGTCCAGCCCCCCGGACAGGGTCCGGCCGCTCCCTTCTTCCACGGTGTTGTGGGACCGGGCGAGACGGGTGATGGAGTCCAGGATCACGACCACGTCCTGCCCCATCTCCACCCGACGGCGTGCCCGCTCCAGGGTGATCTCCGCCACGGAGACGTGCCGCTCCGCCGGTTTGTCGAAGCTCGAAGAGATGACCTCGCCGAACCCGGCGTGCTCCATCTCGGTGATCTCCTCGGGGCGCTCGTCCACCAGGAGGATCATGAGGTGACACTCGGGATGGTTGGTGACGACGCCCTGGGCCACCGACTGGAGGACCGTCGTCTTTCCCGCCTTGGCCGGCGCGACGATCATGGCCCGCTGTCCCTTTCCGAAGGGGCAGAAGAGGTCGATGACGCGGTTGGTGTAGTCCGGCTGTCCCTTGAAGGTCCGGCCGCACTCGAGCTTGAGGCGCTCGTCGGGATGGAGGGCGCTGAGACGGTTGAAGTCCGGCCGCTCACCCACCTCCTCGGGCCTCACCCCGTTCACTTCCCGAAGGTACGTCAGGGGCGGGCTCTTACCGCTTCGAGGCCTCTTCCCCACGTCGCCGACAAGCTCGTCCCCGGTCCTGAGATTGAATTTCTGGATGACCTTCGAGCCGACGTAGATGTCGTCGTCGCTCGGCGTGAAGCCTGCGTCGGGGCGGCGGATGAATCCGGATCCGCTCCCGAGGACCTCGAGGACCCCCAGTGACTGGTCGGTGCTCACGATACCTCGATGATGGCTGTGATTCGCTC
>JBKHJU010000074.1:0-7420 GCA_046537985.1 Longimicrobiales bacterium | reverse complement strand
CAGGACCAGGGCCGGTTGGGGGAGGCAGAAGACGAGGACCGTGAGGGCCAGAAGTCGCAGGCCCGCGAGGATTCCCCGGTCCGCGGCCCCCGCCGTGCCCCGGGCCGGCAGGTAGGTGACCAGCGCCACCAGGGCGATAAGGGCCCCGATTCCCACCACGGCCCAGACCGGCCACGACGCAGCGAGAGTCAACTCCCCCTGCTCGTAGAGAAGGGGGCGGTATTTGAAGAGAAACTCGAAGAGGGAATCCATTCCGGACGGGCCCTCGGAGAAACGAATCCAGCCCCCGGTCCGGGAACGGGGTGGTGGCGGGACCTCCCGGCGCCATCGAGGGGCTGCCCCCCGGATCCGCCGGGGGTCGTGAATCAATAGGAGAGTACTTCCTATCCGGGCAATGGTTCCTCGAAACGGGGGCGTCGCGGGCGATTCCGGCCAGATCCCCGGGAACCGGCGAGTCACCGGGAAGAAAGGGGGGCGGTACGCCCCGAGGCCATGCACGCGCATTTCCCACCGTTTTTATTCCGGCGTCGCCGATGGCCAGGCGCCGGGACTCCCGCCGACGCGACGGGGAGGTCGATCCTGCGAGGGTCCGGACCCGGAGTTGCGTCCCGGAACCAGGAGCCGGATCGTGTATTCTTCGGGCACCGCCCGCAGGGACTCCGACGCCGAAACGGGTCGAGACCCCGCCGGGTGGGACCCGCGCCACTTCTTCAGCACTCCTCCAAGGGACGAGTCATGGCCCGGAGACTCCCGAATCTCCCGGTGGACCGCGATGTCCGCATGTCCTTCCGGGTTTCCGGTGCCCGCCCGTGAAGCTTCGATTCCTCTCCCGGGACGACGTCCGATCGGCCTTCACCATGGAGGAAGCCGTCGACGCCATGCGGGAGGCCTTCGGCCAACTCTCGGGATATCAGGCCGAGATTCCGGCGCGAACCAGCGTCGAAGGGGAGAGCGGCGTGCTGATGGTCATGGCCGGAAGGCTGAGCAAGAGCAGCGCCATGGGCGCCAAGCTCATCTCCGTCTTCGGAGACAACGCGGAGCGGGGCCTCCCGGTGGTGAACGCGGTCCTGGTCATGGTGGACGGGGCGACGGGCATTCCCCTGGCCGTGGTGGAAGGCAGCTACCTCACGGCTCTCCGGACCGGAGCGGCCAGCGGCCTCGCCACCGAGCTGCTGTCCCGGAAGGGCGCGTCGGTCCTCACCGTGTTCGGGGCCGGAGTCCAGGCCCGGACCCAGGTGGAGGCGATTCGTACGGTGCGGCACATCCGGGAGGTCCGGATCGTTTCCAGAACCCGGGAGTCGGCAGAGTCCATGGCCGACGAGCTCGAGGGGCTGGAGGTGAGGGTCATGGAGGATCGAGCCGAGGCCGTTCGGGGAGCCGACGTGATCTGCACGGCGACGACGAGCCGCGAGCCCGTGTTCCCGGGCGAGGAGGTGAATCCCGGGACCCACGTGAACGGCCTGAGCTCCCTGGGAGCCGAGGCCCGGGAGGTGGACGACGCATTCGTGTCGCGGGCCCGGATCGTCGTCGACTCCGTGGAGGCGGCCCTGGAGGAGGCCGGCGACCTCGTCGGCCCCATACGGCGGAACGTGATCACGCGGGCCGACGTCTACGGCGAGCTCGGGGAGGTCGTCAACGGACGGCTCCCCGGCCGAACCGACGACGAGCAGATCACCTTCTTCAAGTCCGTCGGAAACGCCGCCCAGGACCTGGCCATGGGGCGGCGACTGATGGTGCACGCCGCCCAGAACGACCTGGGAACGATGCTGGAGCTGTGAAGCCGAGGACCCCCGCTCCGCGGGAGGAGTCCGGCGACGGGCGGACCCAGGCCGTGGTGGAGGCGCTGTCCCGCCATCTCGACGTCGCTCCCGCGGAAGGCGACGTCCTCGTCCTCGCCGACGACGATCCGCGAGCGGCTCGCCTCCTGGAGACGAGCTCGGGGCGGGCCACCCGCTGGACCCGAATGGTGACGCCGGGGGCCGTCGTCTCGTCCTGGCCTCCGTCGGGGCCCTGGGGCACCGTCGCCCTTCGCCTTCCCCGGGCCAAGGCCGAGCTCGAGATGCTGGTCCATGCCGCCGCGTCCGTCCTCGAGCCGGGGGGCGTCTTCCTGGTCTATGGGGCCAAAGACGAAGGGATCCGCTCGGCTCCCGACCGCATCGAGCCCCTCTTCGGTCCGGTCGACACGGTCGCGGTCAAGAGCCGCTGTCGCGTGCTCCGGGCCCGACGCCCGGAAGGCGTGGAGGGACTGAGGGGGAGCTTGGGAGCCTGGCGAGAGACCTGGCCGCTGAGCTACGGTGGGCTCGACAGGGAATGGGTGTCGTATCCCGGCGTCTTCTCCCACGGCCGCCTCGACCCCGGGACCCGGCTCCTCCTCGACTCCATGGGGTCCGCAGGCATCCCGGCGCACGGCTCCCGGATCCTGGACTACGGGTGCGGCTCGGGGGTGATCGCGGGAGTGGTCGACGGATGGCTCGAGGCCGGGAC
Source organism: Longimicrobiales bacterium (assembly GCA_046537985.1). Classification (GTDB taxonomy): domain Bacteria; phylum Gemmatimonadota; class Gemmatimonadetes; order Longimicrobiales; family Gaopeijiaceae; genus JBKHJU01. Next base: position 4,936 of record JBKHJU010000074.1, on the reverse strand, counting down.
CGGGGACCGGGATCGGACCGCCGACCCCGGCCTCCATCTTCTGGACGCCGACGCCATCGCCCTGGAGGCGGCCCGGGAGAACGTTCCGGGGGGGCGGTGGATCCTGGCGGACGGACTCGCCGATCTCGACGGGGTCTACGATCTGATCGTCAGCAATCCCCCCTATCACCGGGGCAAGGCCGAGGAGCGACGGGTGTTGAATGCCCTGGTGCGAGGCGCCCCGTCCCGCCTTGAGCAGGGGGGAGCCCTCGTCATGGTGGTCCAGCGCCGCTTTTCGGTGGAAGTCCTCCTGGAACGGTCGTTCCACGGCGTCGAGATCCTGGGGGAGGACTCCACCTACCGGGTCTGGCGGGGAGAGGGGCCGCGCCTCGATCGTCGGCGGTAGCTCCCTCCGCCCCCTCCCGATCACCTGATGGTACGACTCGAAACCCTGTCCACCAGAAAGGCGGTGACCTCGGCGAGCCATGCGCGGGGACGCTCGAGGTGGACCGTGTGGCCGGCCCGCGGTACGGTCACACCGACGGCCCGGGGAAGCGACTCCGCCATCCGCCCGGCGATCCCGGTGAACTTCTCGTCTTCGGCGCCGGTGAGGAGGAGGGTGGGGGTCCGCACCCGGGAAAGGTCGGACCAGAAGGAGGGCTGGTGTCCCGTGCCCAGCCCCCGGAGCGTGTTGGCGAGGCCCCGGGGGTCGCCGGCCAGGCGACGATTCCGCTCGGCCTCCAGCCGTGGGGCGGGTAAGCGGGACCGGCTCCGGAAGATGGGCCGGGCCATCCACTCCTCCACGAAGCGCTCCATTCCCCCGGCCAGGATCCGCCGAGCGAGCTCCTCGTCCGCCGTCCGTCGTTCCTCCGCCTCCGCATCGCCCTCGATCCCCGGGGAGGCACCCTCCAGGACCAGCCGACCCACCCGATCCGGGTGGAGGACCGCGGCTCCGAGGGCGAGGCGGCCGCCCATGGAGTACCCGACCCAGTCGGCCCGCGCGATCTCCAGGCGGTCCAGGACGACGGTCAGGTCCCGGGCCACCCGACGAAGCTCGTAGCGGCCGGGATCCGGCGGCGTGTCGCTGCGGCCGTGTCCGGGGAGGTCCACGGCCAACACTCGACGTCCGGCTTCGGTGAGGGCGCTCAGGATCTCCTCGCCCCACGCTTCCACCGAGCCGGTGAAACCGTGGACGAGGAGGGTCGCCGGGCCGGAGCCCCGGTCCGTCACGTGGATCCGGACGCCGTCGTCCAGGAAGATCTTCACGGGCGATTGCAGGTCACGCGTCACCCGGTGAGCTCGAGGGATTCCAGGATGGGCTCCGCCGGGCCTCTCCACTCCACGAAGAAGAAGCGTCGCTCACCTCGAGCGTAGGCGGCCCTTCGTATCTGACCCGGGTCGTTGGGCTTCCGAATGGTGGCCTCGATCCCTCCCATCCGGCCCGACAACAGCCGGTATCGTCCCGGATCCGGACGAATGCGGCCCGTCGCCAGCGGGTCCTCCACCGGGCCCCCGTCGGGATCTTCGAAGACGAGGATGCGGATCTCGTACCGGGCGCCCACTCCCGGCTCCGATGCCGACGTGATCCAGGGACCCCGGATATGGACCTTGTGGATGACGTGGTGCCGGGTCTCCACGACGCCGGTCCTGACCTCCGCATCCGGAGGATGAAGCACCCGGATCCCGGGAGCCCGAACCTCCTCCTCCGGGGGAGGAAGCTCGTCGTCGCGCCCGGTCACGGCGAGCCTCTCAGATCCACGTGGGAACCGAGTCCCGGTACTCCGCATACTCGTCGCCGAACCGTTCTTCCATCACCCGCTCCTCCGCTGGAAGGAAGAGGCGATGGGCCACGGCCCCGTACCCCAGGGGGGCCAGGACGGAGGCCAGGGAGCCCAGCAGCACGGCCAGGCCCAGGAGGATGACGATCCCGGCCAGGTACATCGGGTTTCGGGTCCGCGCGTAGGGGCCGTCGGTCACGAGCCGTCGGGGTCTCCGGTCCGATCGAACGGTCGTCGTCCGGACCCGGAACATCCGCCAGGCCGTCCAGTGCAGCCCGCTCCCGAGGACCACGGGGACGAGCCCGAGAAGCTGCCCTCCCCCGCGCACGATGGTCGGTTCGGGAACGAGCATGGCGAGTGCCGTCGCCGCGAGCACCGCTACGGCGAAGACCAGCGGAGGAGACGGGTGCCGGGTCACCACGCGCGGGTCGGACCCACCCACGTCGGTCCGGTGGACGACGGGTCTCGTCGGGGAATCCACGGAGTCAGGGCAGGGAGGTGAGGGAGACGTCCTCGCTGGGGACGAAGTGCTCCCGGGCGGGCATCTCGACCGCGGGGAGGGTCTCGGCGCTCATGACGGCGTCCTCGTCGATGAGCCCGTTCCGCCAGAGGAGCCAGGCCGTGACGGCATAGACGTCCTCGTCGCTCAGGCTGCCGAGGTCGTCGAAGGGCATGGAGCGCCGGACGTAGTCGAAGACGGTGGTGGCGTAGGGCCAGAAGTTTCCGACGGAGGTGGTCAGGCTCGGGTCCCGCCCGAAGGGGAAGGACCCGGCGCCCTCGGTGGCCACCAGGGGGCCGTACGCTCCGTCCACGGCGTCAGGACCGTGACAGCGGGCGCACGAGGCTTCGTAGACGACGGCGCCTTCGGCCACGGTTCCGCTCCCCGCGGGGAGTCCCTCCCCGTCGGGACCGACATCGATGTCCCAGGGCTCCACGTCCTCCTCGGTCACCGGCTCGCCGAACCCGAAGGGGGCGGCGGGGGCCTCGATCCCGGCCGCCCGAGCACCGGAAGTGGAAGCGGACGGCCCGCCGTCGCCGGCCATGCCCGGTCCTCCTCCCGCTCCTCCATCTCCTGCCTCCCCACAGGCGACGACGAAGACGGCCAGGGCGATGGCGAGTCCGAGTGCGGTCCACGCCCGGAGGGGCCGCCGGAGGTCGATGGGGGCGGGAGTCCGGGGACCTCCGCGGGCGGGTGCCCGGGGTCCGAACCGGACGCTCATCACGCCCCCCTCGCGTCGTAGAGGACGCTTCCGTCGGCGGTCACGCGCCAGCCCCGGATGTGGTTGTAGTGGTACCGGGTGCCGGGGCCCCGTTGCTCCAGGAACTCGTCGTGGGTGGGTTGGACCGCACCGGTCTCGTCGACGGCCCGGCTCTGAAGCACGGTCTCGCTCCCGTCCCAGCGCCAGGCGTGTCGGAAGCGGGTGCCGCAACGGGGAAGGACGGGGTCCTCCAGTCGTGCCTCCGTCCAGGTGTCGCCTCCGTCGGTGCTGATCTCGACCCGCTCCACGGCACCCCGGCCGCTCCACGCCAGCCCGGTGATCTCCCACCAGCCGTCCTCCGGGAGGACAGCCGGGAAAGCGGGAAATGTGATGATGGACTTGGGGTCCATCACCAGGGTGAACATTCGGGCCGTGCCGTCCCGCATGGGATCCGTGTAGTGGGCCGTCTCCTCCCGACCCATCCACGGTCCGTCCCCCACCTCGAGGCGGCGGAGCCACTTCACCTGGGCGTTCCCCTCCCATCCGGGAAGCACGAGTCGGGCAGGGAAGCCCTGGGCCGGGCGGATGGGCTCTCCGTTCTGGCCGTACGCCACCAGGGCATCGTCCATGGCCTTGTCCATGGGAATGCTCCGGGTCATGACGGCGGCGTCGGAGCCCTCCGCCAGGATCCACGTGGCGGCGGGATCCACTCCCACCTCGGCGAGCAGCGTCGAGAGGGGCACCCCCACCCACTCGCTGTTCGAGAAGAGACCGTCGACGACCTGGGGAGAGAGCTCCGGGTTGGATCCGTTGAAGCCGCTCCCCCCGTTCCCGGAACATTCGACGAAGCCCAGGTGGCTGCGCCGGGGAAAGCGCTCGAGGTCGGCCAGGGAGAAGGAGGTGGGTCGCTCCACCATCCCGTGGATCACGAGTCGGTACTCGTCGGGATCGATGGCGGGGATCCCGGCGTGGTGCCGCTCGAAGTGGAGGTCGGCGGGGGTGATGATGCCGTCGAGATCCTGAATGGGGGTGAAGGAGACCTGCCCCCGGGCCACCGGGACCCGCGCCGACTCCACGGACGGTGCCCTCGCTCCCCGAGGGGAGGCGGGCGCCCCCTGGACCCTGGTGGGGTCCGGGGCGTCCTGCGGCCCCGTGCCTCGGGGCACCTGGCTCAGGGCGTCGGCTGCCGTGTGGAGGACCGCCCCTCCGATGGCTACGGCACCTCCGGCCAGGAGGGCCCGGCGGCTGATGGGGCGGGGCGAGTCGCTCCGGGCCTCGTCGACGTCTTCCATCGGGTGCGATTCCGGGGTGTCACGGGATGGCGTCACGGCTTCGTCTCCTCCTTGGCATGTGGGGCCCGAAGTCCCCGCCTCAGGCGCCCGGCACTTCGTAGGGAAGGAGGCCTTCTGCGTGCAGCTCTTCCAGATAGGCCCGGCTTCCCTGGACAAGAATGGGGTCGTGCCGGGGCTGAAGCCAGCCCAGGACGGTCCGCAGGTCGGGCTCGGCCATGGCGGTGCATCCGACGGTGGGGCTCTCCGGGCTCCTCCAGATGTGGAGGAAGATGCAGGAGCCGGCTTCGGGAACCGCATCCGGATTGTACTCGACGGTCACGCCGAGGGCGTAGAGGTCGTCTCCGTGGGCCAGGTCGCGGCGCATGGCTTCGGCGCTCTCCCAGTCCCGGTCGGGTCCGGGCTCGAAGACGATCCGGTTGTACCGACCGGACCCGGAGTCGTCGACACAGACCGCCTCCGGGGGAAGGTGCCGATAGGTCATCGCCGTGGACACGGGCGCGCGCTCCCGGTATCCGAAGGCGAAGCCCAGGGGAAATACGCCCCGGGGCGAGCGGCCGTCTCCCTCCTTCTTGGGACCCACCCCCCGTCGCCCCACGACCATGGGAATGCCGGCGCCGACCGATTCCCATTTCCCGTCGACCCGCTGGAATCGGTAGAGGCGCCCCGAGGTGCTCTCGGGGGTCTCCAC
>JBKHJU010000073.1:0-7448 GCA_046537985.1 Longimicrobiales bacterium | reverse complement strand
GCTCGGCGACGACGCGGTCGAGGCGGAGGGCGTCTTCGGAGGCGTCCTCGGAGGCATCCTCGGAGGCCTCGTCGGAGGCGGCGGCACCGGGGGCGCCGTCCGCCCCGTTCCTTCCCGACCACAGCCCTCCGGCCCCCAGAGACAGGTGATCCGGCCGGATCACCCCGGCCCGGCAGACGATGGCGGCCCGGGTCAGGGTGTGCTCCAGCTCGCGGACGTTCCCGGGCCAGGGATACGCCTTCAGCTCCTCCATGGCGTCTTCGGAGATGTGGCGCACGTCGGAGTGGAGCCCCTCCCGGATGCGCTCCAGGAGATGCCGGGCCAGGACGGGGATGTCGTTCTTCCGCTCCCGCAGGGGCGGGACGGGGATCTCCACCACCTTGAGACGGAAGTAGAGGTCCTCCCGGAACGTCCCCCGCTCCACCAGCTTCTCCATGGGACGGTGGGTGGCCGCCAGGACCCGGGCTCCGGTCCGGACCGGCTTCTCGCTCCCCACGGGGTAGAAGGTCTTCTCCTGGAGGACCCGGAGGAGCTTGGCCTGGAACTCGGGAGAGGTGTCCCCGATCTCGTCTAGGAAGATGGAGCCGGTCTCCGCCATTTCGAAGTATCCCTTCCGCCCCGCGACGGCCCCGGTGAAGGCGCCGCGGACGTGGCCGAAGAGCTCCGACTCGAGAAGGGTGTCCGAGAGGGCCGTGCAGTTCACCGGCAGGAACGGGGCCTCGGCATGGGCCGACGTCTCGTGGATGGCACGAGCGATCATCTCCTTCCCGGTCCCGGTCTCCCCCCGGATCAGGACGGTGGCCCGATTCCGGGCCAGGACCCCGATGGTCTTGTAGATCTCGATCATCCGGGAATCGCGTCCGACCAGGAGGGTGCCCTCGCCCTCGTCGCGTCCTTCCCCCACCCCGGCCACCTCCTTGTCGAGCTGCATGCGGAGCTTCTTCTCTGCAATGCAAGCTTCGAGCCGGTCGGTCAGCTCGCCCATGCGGATGGGCTTCACCAGGTAGTCGAACGCCCCGCCCTTCATCGCCGCCACGGCGGACGACATGTCCTCGTGGCCGGTCATGACGATGACGTCCACGTCCTCGGTGGCGTTCCGGACCTTCTCCAGGAGCTGGAAGCCGTCCATCCCGGGCATCCGGACGTCGGTCACCACGACGTCGGGCTCCACCTTGGAGATCCGGGCCAGGGCCTGCTCGGCATCCTCGACCCCGGTCACGTCGAAGCCGGTGTGATCGAGCTTGTCGCACACGACCCGGAGGTGGTCGGCGTCGTCGTCCACGACCATCACCCGGGCGGGACGCCCCTCGATGGTGAGGGATTCCGGGCTTTCGGTGCTCGTGGGACTCATGATCTCCTCTTCGATCCTGCCGGTCCGGTGTCGTTGGGAACCCTCTCCGGCACTCCGGGTTCCTCGGATTCTTCAGTCGTACCGGCCTCTCCCGGCGTCTGGCGGACGCCGGACCACCAGTCGGGTGTGCCCGGGGGCTCGGTCGCCCGCAGTCGGGCCATGGCCTCTCGATTCCGCCGACGACGAATCCAGAACATGACGGTCAGGGCCACTCCGAGGAAGAGCCAGAAGACGACGGAGTGGGAGAGGACGAAGAGCCAACCGTAACGATCGGTCACGTACTCCCGCCAATCCTCCTCGAACTGGGAGGTGGTCGCGCCGTAGGTCCGGCGGAACGCCTCCTCGAAGCTTCCGAGGTCCGTCCAGCGCTCCAGGAAGATCTCGAGGCCCCGGGTCCCGCTCCTTCGAACCAGGTACTCGACGGCGGTTCCGGACAGCATGTACGCCACTTCCGCCGAGCTCCGCTCCCGGGGCCAGCGGAGGGTCAGGGAGTCCAGGCTCGGCCCTCCACCCGCGGCGAGGGCGACGCGGAGCCGCCATCCCTCTTCCGCGTTCCATCCGCCCGACGCCCACTCGGCATACCCCTCGTCGAACCATCGGGGCGCCCGCAGGCCATCGAGGTACTGGCTCAATCCCAGGTGGGCCCACTCGTGGCGAAGCACCCGCTCCTCGCTCCGCCCCCGGGTGTTCCGGCCCCCGTACGCCGGCATGACGATGCGGTCGAGGGCGGGGACCGTCACTCCCGCTCCCCATTCCGGGACCCGGCCTCCGGTGAGCGCCCCGTAGCTTTCGGCCCCCGGCGCCAGATAGAGCTCGACGCCGGCGGGGTAGGTGTCGGGCAGGGCCGGCAACCCGGCCTGTCCCTCGAGGAACCGGAGCATCCGATCGGCCCGGGCGGAATCCTCCGGCACGAAGTGGACCGAGACCCGGGAGCCGCGGACGACCCGGAAGTCGAGGGCCGGGATCGGGTCGGAGGCTTCCTGGCAGGGGACCGTCGCCGGGACCCCGAGGGCCGCCACGACGACGAGGACCACGGATCCGAGGCTCCCGAGGAGTCGAGGCGGGCCGACGGGGCGGATCCCGGTCACCCCCCGGGTGCCACGTTCAGCGCCTCCAGGCCGGCCCGGACCCTCTCGTTCTCGGAATTCAACTCGAGGGCCCGCTGCCAGAGGAGGAGGGCCAGGTCCTGATCGTCCTCCATGTAGGCGATCTCGCCGAGACGCTGGTAGACCTGGTCGCCGAGGCGGGGATCGATCTTCACGGCCCGCTCGTAGTGGGCCCGGGCCCCGTCGGCGTCGCCCCGGGAGAAGGCGGCGTCTCCGAGATTCTTGTGGGCCTGGGCCGGCGTGGCGGGAGCCGACTTCACGGCCCGAAGGAAGAAGGCCTCGGCCGCGTCCGGCTCCCCCTTCTGCTGCAGGGCCACCCCGGTGTTCACGAGAATGGCCCCGTGATCGTCGTAGTGGGAGAGTCCCTCCCGACCGATCGCCGCGGCCCGAACCAGGTCTCCCGTCAGCGAAGCGGCCAGCACCGCATAGGCGTAATAGATGGGCGGCGGAGTCCGGTCCCCGATCTTCCTCCGATACCGCTCGAAGATCTCGGAGGCCTGGGCGGCCCTCCCTGCCTTGAGGAGGACGATGGCCCGGTGGAGAAGAGCTCCTCGATCGCCGGGGCGGGACGCTTCCGCGTCCATGAGGCTCTCCATGGCCTCCTCGTACCGTCCCAGCTCTTCGAGGGCGAGGCCCCGATTCCGGAGGAGCACGTAGTTCCTTCGTGCCCGGTCCGCCACGGCATCGAAATGGCCCAGGGCTTCTTCCGGTACGCCGGCGCGGAGGGCGACGCAGCCCAGGCGCAGGCGGGCGTCGGGGTTCTCCTCGTCGAACTCCAGCACGGCGCGATACTCTCGGGCCGCATCCTCCATCATTCCGGAGCGATAAAAGGCCTCGGCCAGGTTCAGGTGCTCGACCATTCCCCCTTCCGAGTCCCCCTCGTCCTCGGACGGGCGCTGACCCGCCTGAGCCACGAATCCGGCCTGGATCAAGCCGAAGAGAGCCTTCATGCCCTCGAATTCCACCAGCCCCGCCTCATCCACGATCTCCCGTACCGTCCGCTCGCCGTCCACGAGGGGAAAGACCTTGGCCTCGGCCTCGGACAGCTCCACGTCCTCCTCCTCCGAGGGATCCCGGTGTACGGCGAAGACGAGGTCCCGGGACGGGATCTTCTTCTCGATGAGACTCAGCTCGTCGACCCGTCGGGCTCCCTCCATGAGGAGGGAGTCTGCGTTGATGCGGGTGGTGAAGATCCCTACTTCCTCGGGGGCCTGATCCGGCTCGAAGTGGAAGGATCCCTTTTCCCAGGCGAAGAGATGGTAGACCGCCTCCTCGATCTGGGTCTGGATCCAGCCGTGGAGCTCCTCCTCCGACAGGCTTCCCATCTCCACCAGGATCTGACCCAGGCGGGTGCCGGGACGTCGACCCTGCTCCTTCATGGCCGTCGAGAGCTCGTCTCGATCGATGACCTTGTTTCGAACCAGGAGCTCGCCCAGCCGGTCGGGTCGATTCAGGACCGAGGCGTAGATCACCTTGCCCTTGTCGAAGTAGACGTACCCGAAATTCGAGCGGTCGGTGACGCTCAGGCATCCGGTCTTCTGGCCCAGGGCCAGGAGCTGGAGGATGTCCGCCAACCCGACGTCTTCGAGGGAGCCTTCCAGAGCCATGGTGCGCCTTTCTCCTCCGTTTCTCGCTGCTATTCCTCTACGATCCGGTCGTCGACGTCCGGCCAATCCCAGATCACGTTCTCCGGGGACGTGAGGACGCTCTCGTCCGCAGCGGTCGGACCCGCCTCTTCGCCTTGCTCCGGCTCCACGATCTCGAAGGAGGCGGCTTCGGACCCGGCCTCCGGGGCACCCTCGGACGGGGTCTCGGACCGCGCTTCGGACGGGGCTTCGGACGAGCCTTCGGACCGGACTTCGGACGGGACCCCGGACCGGGGCCCCGAAGCTGGCGCCGCGCCTCCCACATCCGCCGGCGTCGCATCCGGCTCGGAGTCCGCGGACGCGTCGGCCGCTCCCGCACCGGGTACGACCCCGGGTCCCGCACCCGGGGCCTTCGACCGTCCGGTTCCGGGACCGGGTCCGACCCCTGTCCCGGCTCCTTCGGAGGCTTTCTCGGCCTGCGCGGCGGGCTCCGGCACGGGCTCCGGCGCGGGCTCCTCTGTCGGCTCCGGGCGAATCTCCTCCACCTCGATGACGAGTCCTCCCTCGAAACGGGAGCGGAGGCGCTCGTCCACGTTCGCGATCCCCGTCGGGGGGCGGTCGGCGGCGAGCATGACCCAGGCTTCCCTCCGCTTCAGGGCCTCGAAGAGGTGGAAGAACTCGTCCTGGGCCCGCTCCGTGTGGGAGAGCGCCTCGAGTCCGTATACCAGGAGCAGGTCCACCTCCCACCATCGCTCCCGCCAGGCCCCCGCCACCCCCGACGAGAGAGCTTCGATGAACTCGCCGGCGAACTCGGAGGCGGAGATCAGAGCCACCCGGCCGGACCGCTCCCGGGTCTTCTGGAAGCCGCGGGCGGTGGCCTCCAGGAGGATGCGAGCCAGGTCCCCCCCCTCGGACCAGACGAAGAGGGGGTTGTACTCCGAGCGTCCCTCCTCCACCAGCTTCGCGGCGGCCTTCACCGCCAGCGGAGAGATCCTTCCGGCCAGATGACCCAGCTCCGGCCCGTCCGGAACCTCGGGAAAGGGGCGGGATCGCTCCTGGGCCGAAGCCAGGAGCGCCTCGGCCTCGTCGATCCGCTCCGGGTCGTTCAGGACCGTGGCGGCGGCGTCGGGCCAGGGATTCCCCACGGCCTCGAGCTCCTCCTCGATCGCCTGAAGCCGTTCCAGGTCTCCCAGAAACTGCTCGACGGTCTCCTGCACGTCCGCCGGCTCCTCGTCCCGCTCGAGGAGACGTCGCAGGCGCCCCGTCCGGAAGCCGTCCTCTTCAGCCTTCTCGGCCGTCTCCCGGAGGAGGACGCGCCACGGGGCTTCCTGGGCCCTCACCGTGGACGCCAGATCCGCCGAGAGCTCGTCGACGAAGGTACCGAACTCGTCGGGGCCACGTCGCTCTCCGGCCGGCTCCGACGGGACGCCCAGCAGTTCGGGAATCTCTTCCGAGGTCACCCGGCGGTCTTCGAGATCCTGGACCGCGAAGACCCGGTTCAGGGCCCCGCCCAGCTCCCGGACGTTCTTGACCGGGTGGCGGGCGATGGCCTCGGCGACCCCGTCCTCGAGATCCATCCCCCTCTCCTCGGCCTTTCGACGGATGATGGCGACCCGGGTCTCGAACTCTGGCTGCGCGATGTCGACGATGAGCCCACCCGAGAAGCGGGAGAGCAGGCGATCGTCGAGAGCGTCGATCTCGGCGGGGGGGCGATCGCTGGCCAGGGCGATCTGGCTGCCGGAGACGCTCAGCGTGTCCAGGGTCCGGAGGAGGAGCTCCTGAGCCTCGGGCTGGCCGCTCAGGAACTGGACGTCGTCCAGGAGGAAGATGTCCAGCCCGGCGTACTGCTCCTTGAGACGGTCCCGCTCGCCGGCCTCCAGGGCCTCGGCGAGCTCGTCGAGGTACCCCTCCATGGTCTGGTACACCACCTTCGCCTCCGGGTGGACCTTGGAGGCATGATGCGCGATGGCGGTGAGGATGTGGGACTTGCCCAGCCCCGAGGGCGAGTAGATGAACAGGGGGTTGTAGCTGGTCCCAGGGGAGTCGGCGGCACGACGCGCCGCCGCGGCGGCCAGCCGGTTGGCCGGTCCCACCACGAACGTCTCGAAGGTCATCCGGGGATCCAGGTCCCTGGTCATCAAGCTCGCTCGCATGTCTGCTAGGTCACTCCCCTCGTGCTCGTCTCGTGAGCCCATTCGGCAAGCTCGGCCAGGTCCGGAGGCAGGGGCGCCCGGAATCGCATCCGCTCGCCGCTGACCGGATGAACGAAGGCCAGGGCGGTGGCGTGGAGGAACATCCTCCGCGTCCGCCCCGCCAGCTCCCGGGCCCACGCCCGGATGGGGCCGCTCATCCCCCGCTCCCAGCCGGCCCCGTACAACTCGTCTCCCACCACCGGGTGGCCGAGGTGCCCGAGGTGTACCCGGATCTGGTGGGTCCGTCCCGTCTCCAGCTTCACGTCGAGAAGCTCGGCCGCCACCCATCGCTCCCGGACCCGGACCTTCGTCACCGCCCGCTTTCCATCCGGAACCACGGCTCGCCGCTTGCGGTTTCGGGGATCCCGACCGAGGGGGACATCGATCTTCGTGGGCGACTCTGAAAGGTGGCCCCACGACGCCGCCCGGTAAAGCCGACCGACCTCCCTCCGCCGCAGCTGGTTCGAGAGGCTCCGATGAGCCAGGTCCGACTTGGCCACCACCAGGAGCCCCGAGGTGTCCTTGTCGAGGCGATGCACGATACCCGGCCGCAACTTTCCGCCGATGCCCGACAGATCGTCCACGTGATGGAGGAGAGCGTTCACCAGGGTGCCGCCGGGATGCCCGGGGGCCGGGTGCACCACCATGCCGGCGGGCTTGTTCACCACGAGGAGGGCCTCGTCCTCGTAGACGACGTCCAGGGGAATGTCCTCGGCCTCCGTGCTCAGCGGCTCCGGAGGCGGGACCTCCACCACGATCTCCTGGCCGAGCTCCACCGGAGCCGACTTTTTCGGAGATGCGCCATCCACCCGGACGCGGCCGGCGGTGATCAGCTTCTGGATCCGGGTGCGGGAGAAGCTGAGCCGGTCGGCGAGGAAAGCGTCCAGGCGCTCGCCCTCGTCCTCGTCGACGGTGAGCTCGATCCTGCGGCCTCCCTCGGGCTCCGCGTCGTCCGCGTCTTCGCCGGCCCCGGCTTCGTCCGGTCCCGCTTCGGCTGGCCGCGACTCGTGGTCCTCCAAGGCGTGCTCACCTCCTCCGAGGGACCGCTAGCCTTGGCGAGCCAGTGCGATGGTGGCGGGAATCCCGTCGAGATCCACCTCCTGGACCGCCTGGAGATCGCCTTCCGGCGCCTCCATTCCGCCGGCGGCGCTCTCGGTCTCGGCGCCCTCTCCGGCCCCACCGGCCCCGTCGCCCGTCTCCAGCACCTCCAACC
>JBKHJU010000072.1:0-7464 GCA_046537985.1 Longimicrobiales bacterium | reverse complement strand
CCGTCGAGGGGAGCTCTTCCTCCATCCCCCGGTCCGAGAAGGACTGGCCCACGAACTCCTCGGACGGGGGAGACTCGATCCGGGGGCCCACCAGCAGGGAGAAGGCCCAACCCGCCACCGCCCCGACGAGGGTGGCGATGGATCCGAAGAGGATCACCCGCCCGATGTCGGCTTCCACGAGAGCCACGGCGGCCAGGGGGCCCGGGGTCGGAGGCACCATGGCGTGGGTGAGCTGCATGGCGCCCACAAGCCCCGTGGACATGACGCTCATGTTGAGCCCCGTCTTCAGGGCCGCCGAGTGGACCAGCGGATTGAGGATCACGTAACCCACGTCCGAGAAGATGGCGATCCCGATGACGAAGCCGCTCAAGGTCAGCGCCAGCGGCATCCGGTTCTCGCCCACCCACCCGATCATCGACATGGTGATCCTCTCCACCGCCCCGGTGTGCTTCAGCGCCTCCGCCAGGATCGAGCCCAGGACGATGACCACCGCGATGCTCTGGATCGTCCCCCCGAAGCCCACCTCGAAGGCCTCGATGAAGAGCTCCCGGTCCACTCCCGGGAGCAGGGCGAAGAGGAGGATGGGCACGAGAAGGGCGATGAAGACGTGCCACTTGTAGCGGGTGATGAGGAGGAAGAGGAGGGCGACGACGGCCAGCAGTCCTCCCAGGGCGACGAAGGTGTCTTCGGTGATCATCGGCAGGCCCTTCTGAGAATCACCACCGGGTGCTCGGCCACCCGTCCGGTCCCCCGGGCGATCTGCTGACGGCAGGATACTCCGGTCGCCGCGATCGTCGCCTCCTCGCCGGCGTTCTCCACCGAGGGAAAGAGGCGCTGGCCGCCCACGGTCATGGAGAGGTCGTAGTGCTCCGCCTCGAAGCCGAAGGAGCCCGCCATCCCGCAGCATCCGGCGTCCAGGATCTCCACCTTCGCTCCCGGCATCCGCCGAAGGAGGTCGGTGCTTCCGGCCATTCCCCCGGCGGCCTTCTGGTGGCAGTGGCCGTGGAAGAGGATCGTGCCGCCGGCGGACGGGGACCCGGGATCGGGAGCCAGGCTTCCGTCCTCCAGGGCCTCGACCAGGAGCTCGTCCACCATGCGAGTGCTCCTCGCCAGGGCCTCGGCGTCCTCGAAGCGCCGGGTGAGGGGACCGAGCTCGTCGTGGAGGGTGAAGACGCAGGACGGCTCGCATCCGACGATGGGCACGCCGTCTCGGGCGGCGGGGCCCAGCCGGTCCAGGAGAGCCTCCTGGCGCGAGCGGGCCTGTCGCAACATCCCCTTGGAGATCAGGGCGCGGCCGCAGCAGACGTCGTCCACCAGCTCCACCTCCCATCCGGCCATCTCCAGGAGCTCGATGGCGGCCCGTCCGATCTCGGGCTCGGTGAAGCTGGTGAACGAGTCGGCGAGAAAGAGGACCCGGCCCCGGCCGCCGACCCCCTCCCGGCTCGAACCCGCCGATCCCCTCGATCCCCCGGATCCCGACGAACCCGTGAATGACGCCGATCCCCTCGGGCCCGATCGGCTCGGTCCCCCGGGCGTGGGCGGCCCCCGTCGCCTCCGGCCGTGGAACCACTTCGGCAGCGTCCGCCGCCGGAATCGGGGGAGGGGACGCCGTCGGTCGACGCCAAGCGTCCACTCGAGGAGGGTGCGCAGGGGTTGGAACGCTCCCGGGAGGTTGGAGAGGGGAGCGAGGGCCGATCCGATCCGGTTCAGCGTCCGCGCGTGGCCGAAGAGGCGGGCCCGCAGCGGCACCCCCTCGCGGTCCCAACGCTGGGCCAGCGCCTCGGACTTGAGCGCCGCCATGTCCACCGAGAGGGGGCACTCGGTCTGGCATGCCTTGCATTCCAGGCAGAGGTCCAGGATCTGGTGGAGGCGGGGGTCGCTCAGGGCGGCCACCGGATCGGGCATGGAGAGGGCCCGGACGAGGGCGTTGGCCCGGCCCCGGGTGGAGTGCTCTTCCTCCCGGGTGGCCATGTACGAGGGGCACATGACTCCCCCCGCACCCGGGGACTTCCGGCACGCGCCGATGCGCTGACACCGGCCGGCGGCGCCCCGCATCCCGTCGTCGAAGTCGAAGTGGAGATGGGTTTCCGGCGACGGGGGGTCGGGCAGGGCGGGGTCCCTGAGGTGCTCGGTCATCTTCGGAACCCGGATCCCCTTCTCGGGAAGATCGACCTTCTTTCCGGGATTCAGCCGCGCCTCCGGGTCGAAGATCCGCTTCACCTCCTGCATCACCCCGTAGAGCTCGTCCCCGAAGAAGCGTCGGTTGAAGCCGCCCCGGGCCAGCCCGTCGCCGTGCTCGCTGGAGTTCATCCCGTCGAACTCCTGGACGAGCCGGAAGACGGCCTCGGCGACGGCCTCCAGCGTCTCCACGTCCCGCGGCCGCCGAAGGTCCATGAAGGGCCGGACGTGCAGGGTTCCGGCCGAGGCGTGACCGTAGAATCCGGCCCGGAGGCCGTGACGCTCCAGGATCTCCGCGAACCGCTCGGCGTATTCGGCGAGTCGGGAGGGATCGACGGCCGTGTCCTCCACGAAGGCGATGGACCGCTCCCTCTCCCGGCCCGCGTTCATGAGGAGGCCGAGCCCCGCCTTCCGCAGCTCCCGGAATCCCTTCTGCTCGTCCGGCTCCTCGGCGTCGACGATGGCGTACCCCCGTCCGTCCTCCTCCCACCGCTCCCGGACGCGTCGCATTCCGGCGGCGGCCTCGTCGCGGGTCCCGCCGTAGCACTCGATCCAGAGGATGGCTCCGGGGTCTCCTTCCAGCCGGGCCGCCAGGTGGCCGTGCACCGGGGACTCCCGGGCCAGGTTCAGGATCATCCGGTCCACGAGCTCGACCGCCGTGGCCCCCTCCTCCATGGCGGCCGGCGCCGCCCGGATCGCCCCGGTCACCGATTCGAAGTGTCCCACCAGGGCCGAGATCGCCCCGGGTACGGGCACGAGCCGCACCGTGGCTTCCACCACGATTGCCAGGGTGCCCTCGGAGCCCACCACGACGTGGGAGAGGTCGAGGGGCGACTTCGCAGCCCGGGTGCCGCTTGCGATTCCGGCGTCGTCGCTCCCGGATGCGCCGGTCTCCCCGGAGGTGCGGGTTTCCCCGGAGGTGCGGGTCTCCCCGGAGGCGTGGGTCTCCCCGGAGGTGCGGGTCCCCCCGGAGGTGCCAGCTTCGCCGGGCGCGTCCACTTCCACGCCCCCCCCGTCTTCCGGCAGGAGTCGCTCGACCCGGTATCCACCGGACCGGCGCCAGTGCTCGGGCATCCCCTCCCGGATGACTCCGGCGCTCTCGGCGATGAGCGGAGGGATCTCGCGGTAGAGCCGGCCCTCCAGGGTGTCCTCCCGGGCCCGGGCCTCGACCTCCTCCGGGCCGAGCGACTCGAGCCGGGCCCGGCTTCCGTCCGAGAGCACCACCTCCAGCGCCTCCACGTGGTCGACGGTCATCCCGTAGCGGGCCGAGCGAGAGCCGCACGAGTTGTTTCCGATCATCCCGCCGATGGTCGCCCGGTTGCTCGTGGAGGTGTCGGGAGCGAAGAGGAGGCCGTGGAGCCGCGCCGCCCGATTCAGGTCGTCCTGGACGACGCCGGGCTGGACCCGGGCCGTCCGGGCGTCGGGATCGATCTCGAGGATCCGGGACATGTGTCGGGAGAAGTCCAGCACCACCGCTCGCCCGACCGTCTGACCGGCCAGGCTCGTCCCGCCACCCCGGGGAAGAACCGCGGAACCGAGCTCCGCCGCCACCCGGACGGCGGCCGCGACGTCGTCCGGGTCCCGGGGGAAGACGACACCCAACGGCTCGATGGCGTACATGCTGGCGTCGGTGGAGAAGAGGTGCCGGGTGTAGTCGTCGAATGCGACCTCGCCCCGGACCCGTCGGCGGAGCGCGGCCTCCAGCGGAGGAGCGGATTCGGCCCGGGGCAGGAAGATCACCGTGCCCTCTCCTGGCTTGACGCTCCTTCGCGCCGACTCCTAGACTCCTCGGACATCGTCGGGACTCCCGTCACGAGCCTCGTCCGGACCCGTTCCGTCGTCACGATGCCGGTCGTCGTGAGCTCGGTCGGGCCGATGCCGACCCGTCTCGTCTCGTTCCGGGTGCGGAGACCATGACCCGTCCAACCACCGGCTGGCACTTTCTCCAGCTCCCCGGCCCGTCCAACGTCCCCGGCAGGGTGCTCCGGGCCCTGTCCCGACCCACCATCGATCACCGTGGGCCCGACTTCGCCGACATGGCTGGGGAGGTCCTCCACGGACTCCGCTGGATCTTCCGCACCGGGGGACCGGTCGTGATCTACCCTTCGGCGGGGCACGGGGGATGGGAGGCCGCCCTCGTGAACACTCTGGATCCCGGTGACAAGGTGCTCGCCTTCGAGACCGGGAAGTTCGGGGTCGACTGGGGAAAGGTGGCCCGGGAGCTGGGCTTCGAGGCCGAGATCGTGTCCGGGGACTGGCGTCACGGCGTGAATCCCCGGGTGGTGGAGGAGCGCCTGACCGAGGACGGGGACCGGGAGATCCGCGCAGTCCTGGTCCTCCACAACGAGACCTCCACGGGGATCGTGAGCCCGATCCCCGACATCCGTCGCGCCATGGACAGGGCCGACCATCCCGCCCTCCTCCTCGTGGACGTCATCTCGTCCCTGGGATCCATGGAGTACCGACACGACGACTGGGGTGTCGACGTCGCCGTGGGTGCCTCCCAGAAGGGCCTCATGCTTCCCCCGGGTCTCTCGTTCGTGGCCGTCGGGGAGCGGGCCCTGGAAGCGTCCCGGAAGTCCCGCGCTTCCCGCTCGTACTGGGACTGGCACCCCGTGATCGAGGCGAACGAGGAGGGGTTGTTCCCATACACGCCGGCCACCAACCTCCTGTTCGGGCTCCGGGAATCTCTCGCCATGCTCCGGGAGGAGGGGCTCGAGAGGGTGTTCGCCCGGCATGCTCGCCACGCGGCGGCCACGCGTCGGGCCGTGGAGGCGTGGGGGCTGGAGATCCAGGGGGTGAACGCCGACGAGCACAGCGACGTGCTCACGGCGGTTCGGGTCCCGAAAGGCCACGACGCCGACCGCTTTCGGGCTCTCGTGCGGGAGCGCTTCGACCTCTCTCTGGGAGGAGGGCTGGGAAAAGTCCGGGGTCGCCTCTTCCGCATCGGCCATCTCGGCGATTTCAACGACCTGATGCTGGCCGCGACCCTCTCCGGTGTGGAGTCGGGCCTGGCCCTGGCCGGCATCCCCGTGGAACGGGGCGGAGCCGAGGCCGCTCTTCGGGACCTGGAGCAAAGCGATCCGTAGAGCAGCTTCCCCGTGCTTCACGGCTCGGACTCCAGGGCGTCGGGCCGGAGCCCGGCGGCGACTCGGAGCCCGCGGCGGCTCCATCACCGCCCCTCCCATTCCGGGGGACGCTTCTCCAGGAAGGACCGGACGCCTTCGTGGAAGTCCCGGCTGCCGTAGATGCGCCGGAGGAGGTCCGCGCCCTCGAGGGCATCCGGCGGAGGAGGCGGTTCCCTGGTTTCCGAGGCCGTCTCACGGGGGTCGGCGGGGTCCGGATCGTCCCCGGCGGTCCCCTTTTCCCCTCTCCCGGGTTCGGTCACCCCTCTCCCGGGTTCGGTCTGCCATTGCCCGGGCTCCTTCCCGCCGTCCCGAATCCGCCGAAGGGCCTCCTTCGTCGCCCGGAGGGTGAGGGGCGCGTGGGAGGCCACCGATCGACAGATGGCGTCCACCCGGGCCTCCAGCTCTTCCGGCTCCACCACCTCGAGGGCGAATCCGAGCGTCACCGCCTCTTCGCCCGACAGAAAGTCCGCCAGGAAGATCAGGGCCGTGAGGCGGGAGGGGCCCAGGTGGGCGACCAGGCGACGGAGGTTCGCCACCGACAGGGCGTTGCCCAGGGTTCGGGCGATGGGCATGCCGAAGCGGGCGTCGGGGGTGCAGATTCGGAGGTCGCACGACGCCGCCAGCATGAGGCCGCCCCCCACGGCGTAGCCCTCCACCACGGCCAGCGTGGCCACCGGGACGGTTTCCAGCCGCCGGAAGATCCCCTCCATCCGGGCCTCGTAGGCGAGACCGTCCTCGGCCGATTCGAGGCCCTCGAATCCGGCGATGTCCGCACCGGCCACGAAGTGTCCCGCGGCGCCCCGGAGGACCGCCACCCTCAGACCCACGTCGTGGAGGCGATCGAGGGCCGAGGTCAGCTGGTCCAGCATGGCCTCGTTCAGCGCATTCCGCGCCGCGGGTCGATCGAAGAGGATCTCGGCCACGGGTCCCCGCCGCTGGAAGCGGACGGCCCCGTCGCCACTCACGGCACCACCTCCGCCCTGCCCTTCCCCTGCGTCGAGTCGATCATCCGGAAGCCTCCGAGGGAGAGCTCATGGGGGGCTCCAGTCCCTCCTGTAAGGAGGGGCCGCGCCGGGGTGAAAGGATCCGCGGGACCGTCGGACAGGGTAGGCCCGGGAGTGGTGCGCGAACAAGTCGGCGGGCGGGAGTCCGGACCGCCCTGAAGTCCCGGGGCGCGAGGCAACGGGCGCTACGGGCCGAGTCCCGCAAAAGAAGATCGGAGGGGCCGACCCCGTCGTGGGGTGGCCCCTCCGATATCGTCATCCTGCGCGTTTCGGGCTTCGAATCGTTTCAGCCCGTCCGGGCACGGATCTCGAGGGCCCGAAGGTCGCGGATTCCCGCGAGCGGGTACTAGCTCGAGATCTCCTCGCAGACCGCCGAGTCGATGGTGTACGCCACGCCGGTGGTCTGGTCACCGGAGGTCACGTCCACCGACGTCGGGCTGAAGTCCGCTGTGAAGCGCAGCTCCCACCCGTCGGCCACCTGGATGGGACTGTCGTATCCCAGCTCGTAGGTGTCGGGATCCAGGAAGTCGAACGCGAGGTTCCCCTCGGTGTCCGGATGGTCCGTGTAGACCACGTCGTCACCGGATTCGTCGTCCAGGGTCTGGGCGGTAGCCGTCGCCTGAAAGACGGTGATGTCGCGGTCGGTGCCTTCGGGGCACTGGGGAATGCTCACCCCGTCACCCAGGCTCACGGTGCCGGTGATGCCACCCGTGAAGCCGAGGTCGGTGGCGACGATGATGGGCGTCATGACCCACATGCCCGACGTTCCGGCGTCCTGCCCGAAGCTCCGGCTCACGTCGAAGTCCAGCACGATGACCTTCTGGTCGCCTTCCACCGGGAGCTCGTCCTGGGGAAGCAGCGCCTTGATACCCGTCTGGGAGCAGCTTGGGCAGACCAGGTCACCGTCCGCCTGGAAGCCCTCTCCCGCAGTCGGCGGCACGGCGCCGTTGTAGGAGTAGAAGCTTCCACCGGCCTCCAGCACGGCCCGGTCGATCACGAAACGGAGCTGGCCGTAGGAACCGGACGGCACCGCTTCGTCTTCCACCAGGGAGAGGGTCTCGTTCTCGAGCTCGGTGAGCTCGATGAGGCCTAGCCCTTCGGCCTCGGAGGTGCTGAGGAGGGTAACGGGGCCGGCCGTGCCCTGCAGATAGATC
>JBKHJU010000071.1:0-7473 GCA_046537985.1 Longimicrobiales bacterium | reverse complement strand
GAGGGTGGCCGACGCCCTGGAGGGGGACCGGATCATCGGGATGGTCATGCTGGAGCCCGGCTTCGAGGAGGACTACGAAGGCAATCCGCCGGTCCACGACGTGGGGGGAGCCGGCATCATCGAGAGCGCGGACCGGCTGTCGGATGGGCGTTACAATATCGTTCTGGAGGGAATCTCGAAGTTCCGGATACTGGGCCAGAACACCGAGCGCTCGTATCGGGTGGCTCGGGTCGAGCCCGTCGCGGAGAGCCTCACCGACGAGGAGCGGGTGCGCCTGAGCCGGGAGCGGAGCCGACTCGAGGAAGCCGTTCGGGAGGCCGCACCCAGGGTTCGCGTGCCCTCCACCCTCTCCGACGAGGACTGGGTGAACACGGTGGTTCAGTTCCTCCCCATCGCGTCGGCCGACCGCCAGGAGCTCGTGGAGGCCAAGGACGCCCTCGCCCGGGCCCGGAGGCTCCTGGAGGTCCTGGGAGCCGTGAGGCAGGCGGGGCGCTAGCGCGTCACTCCAACGGAAAGCGGGCGATCCGGTCCCCGCCGGCGATCCCCCCGACCCAGATTTCGTCGCCCACCTGGATGGCCACCGTACCGAAGGGAAGGAGCTCGTTCGACGGATAGTCCACGAGCTGCTGCACGGGATCGGCGGTCCGGACGCTCAGGTCGATCCGGGCGACCCGGGTCGACACGTTTTCACAGCTTCCGCCGTCGAGACATCCTCCGACGGCGGCGGGCGAAGGTCCGTCCTGTCCGGCCACCAGCAAGGTTCCACCCGGCGCCCACCGTACGTTGTCGACGTGGAATCCGACGTCCACAGATCCCCGGGCGATGGGCTGGCGACCCCGGGAGACGCGAACCAGGGCTTCCTCTCCCCATCCCCCGACGTAGAGCCATCCTCCTCCGCCCGAGGCCGTGATGCCGTTCGGGCCGGACATCTCGCTTCCCGGGACTTCCGTCCATTCGTCCGACGGGGTATCGGGAGCTCGCGACGGAGTGCCCGACGTGTCGGGCGCGCCAGAGGGCTCTCCTGAAGGCCGCCACTCCCATACCTCACCCCCCGCCACGTCGAAGTTCGTGACGGCGATGGCCTCCCCGGGGAGGGGCGTCACGGAGTTGAGGCTCACCCCCTCCGGCGCCACGACGCATCCGATCCAGGTGAGGGTCGGCGGCGACTCCGGGGCGTCGAGGGAGAGCTCTAGGGAGAAGACCTCCACGGATTCCCGGGGGCCGTGGCCCACGACGTAGAAGGTATGCACCCGACTGCTCCCGAGGACCGTCCCGGTCCGAAGGGCGATCCCGTGGGGCTGGAAGGTGGCGGTGGGTGGGCCGGGACAGGACTCGTAGGTCTCGGTGTCCGGCTCGACGCTGGAGGTCGGGGCGGGGAAGAGGACGTGGGTGGAGTGGTCGCCGGTGTCGACCGCGTAGATGTGGCCGTCGTCCTCGCTGATCCGGCTCGACGCCAGCACCCAGGGGGTACCCTCCACGGCGTGAAGGTCCTCCGGACCCGGGACACCGCAGACGAACTCCACGTCCCCCTCCGGGGCGCACTGGGCGGTCGCGGGGGTGGGGAGGGCTGCAAGCAGGGAGAAGAGGACTCCGAGGCCGAGGGGTGCGGCCCCCACCTTGCGAGAACGTCGAGGCGTTCCGGCATGTCCGCTGGAGATCACCTCTGCTGCCCTCCAAGCACGGAGTCCCGCTGCGCTTCGCGGGACCGGATGTCGTCCGAGGCGTCCAGGGCTCCGCGAACCCCCTGCGCCCCGGGCAGGCTCGCCAGGGTCAGGAAACGCACGACGTCGGTCACGAGGCCTTCTCCGCCGCTTCCATCTCCCGATCGATGAGGATCCGGCGGAGGATCTTCCCGGACCGGGACCGGGGAATCGAGTCGATGAACTCCACCCGGCGGATCTTCTTGTGGGGGGCGACCCGCTCGGCAACGTACTCCATGACGTCCTCTTCGGAGAGGGAGCCGTCGCTCACGATGAAGGCCTTGGGCACTTCGCCGGCTTCCTCGTCGGGGCTCCGGACCACCGCGGCGTCCCGGATCCCCGGATGGGTGAGGAGAACGTCCTCGAGCTCGGCCGGAGCCACCTGGAACCCCTTGAACTTGATGAGCTCCTTGAGGCGGTCGACGATGAAATAATCCCCCTCCTCGTCGACGTAGCCGATGTCGCCGGTGTGGAACCACCCCTCGTCGTCGACGGCTTCGGTCGTCGCTTCGGGCTGATTCAGGTATCCGGCCATGACCTGGGGACCCCGGATCCACAGCTCCCCCCGCTCGCCGGGGCCCACGGGCTCGCCCGTGTGGACGTCGACGATCCGGATCTCGGTGTTGGGCAGCACGGGACCGATGGAGGCGTGGGGCGTCCGCTCGGGGCGCTCCGTGGCGGCGTGGTGGGTCACCGGGCTCGTCTCCGTGAGCCCGTAGCCCTGCCCCACCGTGCAGCCGATGCGCTCCTCCACGGCCCGGGCCAGGTCCTCGCCCAGGGGCGCGGCTCCCGAGTTGATGAGCTCCAGGCTCGAGAGGTCGTAGTCGTCCACCCGGGGATCCTTGGCCAGGGCCAGGAGGATGGGAGGCACCACGTGGGCGAAGGTGATGCCGTGTTCCTCGATGGAGGCAAGGAACTCCTCCAGGTCGAAGTGGGAGTGGACCACTACCCGGGCGCCCCGGGAGAGGGCATAGTTCATGATCACGCCCATTCCGTAGATGTGGAAGAAGGGGAGGACGGCGACGAGGGTGGCGTCCTCGGTGATGGAGCGGGTCCACCGCTCGGTCCCTTTGATCTGGACCATGTTCGCCACCAGGTTCCGGTGGGTCAGCATGACGCCCTTCGAGACTCCCGTGGTCCCGGAGGAGTAGGGAAGGGCCACCAGGTCCTCGGCCGGATCGACGTCCGGCTCCTTCTCCACTTCCTCCGCCGTCATGAGCTCGGCGAAGGGCGTCGTGCCCTCGGCCCCGTCGAAGGTGAAGATCTCCTCGATTCCGCCGGCCAGCTCGGCCGCCTTACGGGCGTTCGCCAGAAAATGCTCCACGGTGACGAGGAAGCGGGCCCCCGAGTCCCGGAGCTGATCCGTCAGCTCCGAGGGCATGTACATGGGATTGGCGGTCGTGATGATTCCGCCGGCGTGGGCCGCTCCGTGGAAGGCGATGGGGTAGCTGAGCGTGTTCGGGCTGTAGATGGCCAGCACGTCGCCCGTGCCGAAGCCCCGGGCCGCCAGCCCCCCCGCCGTCCTTCGGATCGCCGAGCGAAGCTCGCCGAAGGAGAGGGTCTGGCCGCTGGCCGCGTCGATGAGGGCCGTGCGATCGGCCAGCTCGTCCACCCGTCGTAGGACGTGGCTCGTCACCGGGACGTCGGGAATCTCGACATCGGGAAAGGGGCTCTTGAAGATCATCGAGGGCTCCAGCCGAGGCGCATTCCGAGGAGACGCCTCCATTCGTGGAACGTTCGCAAAGACCCGGGGAGCGGGGCTCCCGGACCCTCTCGTTGCGGTCTCGCGCCGTATTCACCGTTTTCGAGAAGACGTCGGCTTCGACAAGATGTCTGTTCGAAAGGGGGAGGGCCAAGGTAGGCCCCGCATCGCGGGAGCGGCAAGAAAGGGCGGTCGGGCTGGGATGACTTCCACGTCGCAGTCGACGAATGCCGAGTCCGCAGTGACCACGGGGACCGCCTCGAGGATCTCCGGAGGGAGGGGTGTGTCGAAGCCCTCGGCGATGACGATCTCCTCTTGGTCAACACGTGGGTCGCCGCCGTGGTCGGGCAGGGTTCACGCCGTCGCAGGCGGCAGCGCCGTGGGCAGGAAGTAGAGAAACCCCCGGATCGGGATCGCCGAGGGGGACGGCCGCATTCCGTCGTGTGGACCGGGAAGATCAGGGCCACCAGATGGCCCTGATCGGACCAGAGCCCGACGCCCGGGAGCACCGCGATCGGAACGATGGGAACGCAGCCGACTGGTTCGTCGGTGAAGGATGGAAGGGCTCCCTACGGCACGGCCACGTGGAGCTTTTCCCCGATCCGCTTCACCCGCTCCACCCACCGCTGGGCGGACAGGTCGCCCCCTTCGGCCTGTTGGACCCGCTCCGGATACCGCTCCCGCAGCAGACGGTGGAAGGTGTTCTGGGCGCCCCAGGCGCTTACGTCGAACTCCAGGTTGAGGAGGAGGTCGGCGGCCCGCTCCAGCCTCCGGAGGCTCTCGGTGCTCGGGTCGTCCCCCGCCTGGTCGGCCACCCGCTCGAGGGCCTTGCGGGCGGCGTATCCGACCTCGTCCGGATCCAGGCGCACCTGTCCCTCCCGGGCACGCTGGATGAGCTCGGCGACCCGCTCGATGTCGGGCTCGTGGGCCCCGAGGGCTTCCCGGAGGCCCTCGTCCAGGACGAACTCCGCCGCCACCTGGAAGACGCGGGGAGGTGCGACTCCCAGCTCCCCGCCCACCCGCATCAGGGAGGCCCGCTCCCGGTACAGCTCGGCCAGGACCTCTTCGGCCTCCCCCACGGAGGCCGCGAACAGCTCGTGGAGGATCTCCTGCTGCTCGTCCCGGAAGAGGGAGCGGAGGGAGTAGCTCGGGCCCCCGAACTCCCGGTCCAGGATCCGTACGACCTGGGGGAGCTCCCCGGCCGAGAAGGCCTGCTCGATCTCGCGGGCCACCGCCCGAAACGCCTCCGTGCCCATGAACCGGCGCACCCCCGCCATCAGGTTGTGATCCCCCACGTGGAGCGCCGCGTACGAGAAGCGCTCCGTCTCGCCCGTCAGGGTCGAGGTGAAGTCTCCCCATCCCACGTGGAGCTTGGAGCCCCCGACCTCGGTACGGGTTTTGTCCCGGAGCGCGACCCGATAACAGTATACCTCCTCGATTCCGTTCGACGACGGCTCGCGGTCGGCCCGGTCCCGGGGCGTGCGGGCCCCGCTGGGGCTGGGGTCGGCCCGGGTGGGTCCGAAGAGGGAGCGGAGGGCGTAGTGGGCGGCGAGCCCCTCGAGGTTCACCCGGGAGGGCCCGACGGTCGCCCGGTAGATCTGGCGGCCCGTCCCCCGATCCGGGACGTTGCTCCGGCCTTCCTCCAGGATCTCCAGGAAGGGCTCTTCCAGGGATTCGTCGAAGAGCTCCTGTCCGAGCTGCATCACCCTCCCGGCGTACTGGAGGACCTGCACGGTCTCGATCCCGGCCAGGTCGGCGAAGAACCAACCACAGCTCGTGAACATGAGCATTGCGTTGCGCTGGAGCTCCAGGAGCTTCCGGGCCCTCACCTCCTCCGTGGGCCGGAGCTCGCCGGCCGCGTGCTCCGACAGAAAGGCTTCCAGAGTCTCCGGCGAGCGGTCCAGGAGGACGTCCACGTAGTCGTTCCGGGCCTCCCAGGGATCGTTCAGAAGCTCCCCCGCGGCCTCTTCGTATCGGGGGACCAACTCGTCTCGCAGGTAATCCAGGGCCCGGCGCAGAGGGCGACGCCACGCCTGGTTCCAGCCCGGCCGCCCGCCCGTGCTGCACCCGCAGTCGCTCCTCCAGCGCTCGACTCCGTGCGCGCAGCTCCACGAGCTGGCCTCCACGATGCGGGCCTCGTGCCGGGGCGGGTGCTTCGCCAGGAACTGGGCGTAGTTGGTCAGCTCCACGCCCCCCGCTTCCTGGATCCGGTGGAGGGCATAGGAGAGGGCCATCTCGCCGTAGTCGTGGTGGTGGCCGTACGTCTCCCCGTCGGTGGCGATGTGGACCAGGCGGGCCCCTTCGGTGGTATCCGGAATCCTGGAAAGGAGTCGATCCGCGAAGATCTCGCCGTCGTTGAGGAGCTCTTCGAAGGCCACCGCCCGGGAGATCCTGCCGTCGTAGAAGAAGACGGTGATGGGGCGACCCGACGGAAGGTCGACCCGGTAGGGGACGGTCGGATCCACGGTCCCGTCGGCCACGTCCCGCCAGCTGCCCGATTCGGGACCGGGCTCGGCCGCCGACTCCCCATCCGAACCGGGAGCCGACTCGTCCAGAGGCCGGACCTCCCGCGCCTGGTATGGCGAGAGAATCGTGAACGTGATTCCGTTCTCCGCCAGGACCTCCAGGGTTTCGGTGTCCACGGCCGCCTCGGAGAGCCACATACCCTCGGGGGTCCGATCGAATCGGTGCTCGAAATCCCGGATTCCCCATCGGACCTGGGTCTCCTTGTCTCGACGGTTGGCCAGGGGAAGGATCAGATGGCCGTAGACCTGGGCCAGGGCCGAGCCGTGCCCGCCGAAGCGCTCCCGGCTGGCCCGGTCGGCATACAGGATCGCCTCGTAGGTGAAGCGGGTGTTGCTCTCCATCCAGGAGAGGAGGGTGGGCCCGAAGTTGAACGACATGCGCCCGTAGTTGTTCACGATCCGGACGATCCGATGCCGGTCGTCGAGAATCCGGGACGCCGCGTTCGGGGCGTAGCACTCGGCCGTCACCCGCTGATTCCAGTCGTGGTACGGAAGGGCCGATTCCTGGCGTTCCACGGACTCCAGCCAGGGGTTCTCCCGGGGAGGCTGGTAGAAGTGTCCGTGGATGCAGACGTGGCGTCCGCTCATGCGGGGGGTGCGTCCATCTCCGATCCCTCGCCTTCGTCCACCTCGTCCAGCTCGGAGCCCCCGGGGCCGATGCGTCGGAGCAGGACGGCGGACCAGGGGGCCAGGGTGGCCTCGATCTTCTCACCGTCGGAGACCACGAGGTCGGGGAGGCCGTTGCCGGGGCCGGCCCACTCCTCGGCGGAGGAGTCAACCAGCGTCTCCCACCCGCCCGGCGGGGGGACGATCGCCGGAGCCTGGAGGCTGCCGTCGAAGTGGAAGTAGAGGAAGATCTCTCCCTCCCGGGTGGCGGAACGGACCGTCAGGAGCTGCTGGAAGGTGTCGGTCCGGATTTCCAGATTCTCCCGGTCCGCGTGGGCGAGGGCGGGAACGCCACGGCGCAGGCGAACCAGCTTCCGATAGAACCGGAAGTGGGCCCGGTGCCATCCCTCTTCCCGACGCTCGTGATGGAGGCGGGCGCTCAGGAAGGTTTCCGGGTCCTGGGGATCCACGAACTCCTTCTTCCAGTCGAAGTCGGCGAAGTCCCGGCGGCGACCCTCCCGCACCGCTTCCACCAGGTCGGGATCCGAATGGTGGATGAAGTAGGGGAAGGGAGTCAGGGCCCCGAACTCCTCGCCCATGAAGAGGAGGGGGAGGTAGGGCGAGAAGACGATGCACGCCGCGGCCAGCTTCAGCTTCTCGGCGGAGACCAGGTCGGTGAGGCGGTCCCCCTGGGCGCGGTTGCCCACCGTATCGTGGTTCTGGGCGTAGACCACCATCCGGTGTGGAGCCACTTCCCGGGACGACCGACCGTGGCGGCGCTTGCGGTAGCGGGAATGCTGCCCCGACACGACGAAGCCCTCCCGGAACGCTTTCTCCAGGTGGCGGATGGTGCCGAAGTCCCGGTAGATGCCCTTCCGGTCGCTCGTGAGGAGGGTATGGAGCGCCGCGTGGAAGTCCTGGTTCCAGAGCCCGTCGAGCC
>JBKHJU010000070.1:0-7480 GCA_046537985.1 Longimicrobiales bacterium | reverse complement strand
ATTCAACTCTCCTGAGCGCAGGGGTCCGTCAATGCATCGCCTCCAGGGTCACATCGCGAAGCTCACGAGAGAGGGTTCTGGTGTGGCGGACAGGATCCTCCACGATCGGTGAGCTCGAGGTTCTCGTTGAGCTCGAACTCGCTCTCGGGCATGACCATGCGGACCCCGGCCGAATAGTTGTGCCCATTATCCGTCGATCCGGTCCCGCGGGGGAACCAGAGCTTGTCCATGTGGCGGAGCTTGGTGGACCAGAATCGCCCTTCCAGGAAATGCACGCGCCGGATTTCCTCGAGAATCATGTCTTCCAGGAGGCTCGCATCGCCAAGGAGCGCAGTCTCGTAAGCGCCCGAGATCTCCGGCAGGCCGGCGTCGGCACGGATGTCGTTCACGAGGTCGATGGCCGTCTGACCTCCCTCGATCTCGGCCCGGATCAGCCAGGCCTCCTGCCACCTGGCCATGGCGATGTCGTCGCCCAGGCTCGTGTACTTCTGCTGATACCAGACCGGATAGCCGTTCGAGGTGCGGTTCTGGTCCTCCACGGGGACGCGGGTGTCGCCGACGGCGGTCGGCTCGGCCGTCGTGATCGGGTGTCCCGAATCGGAGACGGCGCGCCCATCCGGCAGGATGCCGAGGTCACGATAGCCGGTGAACGGGATCACGGCCGGCCAGTCCTCCTCGGTGACCGGATTGGGCGGTCCGGACCACCCGTCGATGGGTCCGAGCACGGAGTTGAGCTGGAAATCGTGGTTGAGGTTGACGGTCCGGTTCCATCGCTTCCGGTCACCGCCACCTTCCCGCGTGAACCAGGCCTCGAAGCCCTGCTCGATCTGCTCCGCGTCGGCCAGCGCCCCCGCTTCGTCGCCGCCGGCCAGCCTGGCTCGGGCTCTCAGGAGATACGCGGTCTGTTCGATGCTGGGGCTCACCCCGTTCGGGATCTCGAAGTCCCCGGTACTGGACACGTGCTGCAGCGCCGCGTCGTACCATCCCTCGGCCTCCTGGAGTGTTTCCTCCCAGGTCATGAGGGGACCGGTGTTGGCGGTGGTCTCACAGAAAACCTCTCCGAACTGGGTATAGGCCAGCCCGACGTACAGGGCAGCCTGGGCCATGAGCCTTTCCCGATCCGGGACCTCCTCCACCGTCCACTCCTCGTCCATCCGCTGATAGACCTGTTCGCCCATCCACCGTCCGGAGTGCAGCGGGGTGAACCACCCCCGGCTGGTGTCGCCGGTGCTGCAGTTGGACGTCGAGGGGGAGAAGCCGTACTCGTGGACGCCGTTCATCCACCCCGTGATCCGGACGTAGACGTCCTCGTAGCCCGATCCCGACGTGGCGAAGCTGCCCATACTCAACCACAGAGGCACTCATGCATCCACGGCAACGGATCGTCCCCCGTTCGCTGGCCCCTCGGCTCCGGGGTCTCCTCCTGCCCGCCCTCCTGGCCGTCGCGCCGGGGCTGGAGGCCCAGCAGACGGGAACCGTCACGGGCCGGGTCACGGAAGCAGGCTCCGGCCAGCCCATCGGATCCGTCCAGATCTTCATCCAGGGGCTCGACATCGGGGCCCTGACCCAGCAGAACGGACGCTACCTTCTTCAGAACGTTCCCGCCGGCACCCACACCGTCTCGGCGGAACGTATCGGCTATCGCACGGTCACCGACGAGGTGACGGTGGGCGCCGGAGAGACGGTGGTCCAGAACTTCGAGGTCGCGGAGGAGGCCCTGCAGCTCGACGAGGTGATCGTCACGGGGACTCCCGGCGGCACCCAACGTCGGGCCATCGGTAATGCCGTGACGCGCCTGGACGCCGCCGAAGTGAGCGCGACCCGTCCGGTGGCGACCATGCAGGACATGCTCACGGCCCGAACTCCGGGGCTCGACTTCCAGCGGGCGAGTGGGAACATCGGAGAGGGCTCTCCGATCCAGATTCGAGGGGTCTCGAGCCTCTCCCTGGGAACCCAGCCCCTCATCTACATCGACGGCGTCCGGGTGGACAACAGCACGTCCCAGGGTCCCGACATTCCGAACCTGTCGGGCACAGCCGGCTCGAGCGCCCTGGACGACCTGAATCCCAACGACATCGCCAGCATCGAGGTCATCAAGGGACCCGCCGCGGCCACTCTCTACGGGACGGAGGCATCGGCCGGGGTCATCCAGATCATCACGAAGCGGGGTCAGACGGGCGAAGCCCAGTTCGACGTAACCCTCAGTCAGGGAACCAACTTCCTGATGGATCCCGCCGGCAAGATCGGAACCCAGTACGCCTGCCGCTTCGCCGTCGTCTGCGACGAGGACGACGTCTGGGAGTTCAACCTGTACGAGTTCGAGCAGACCTCCCCCACGCTCGATGCGTACGCCTCCCTTTTTCCGGACCCCGCCGACATCCCTGAATATCCGGGCACGGGTGACATCTTCGACTACGGGCGATCCCAGCGGTACAACGTGGGCGTCCGCGGCGGAACGGAGGCCGTGACGTACTACGTCTCCACCGACTACTCCGACACGCAGGGGATCGTCGACTACAATTGGCAGGAGCGCTTCAGCGGCCGGGCCAACCTGGGCGTGTTGATCTCCGAGGAGATCGACCTCGACCTCTCTCTCGGATACATCGACGGGAAGACCCGGTACGCGTCCGGTCCCCTGGAGACCGGTGGAATCTGGCCGAGCCTCATGTGGGGGATGGGCCCGGTCATGATGAACTTCTCCACCCTTCAGGCCTCCGACGCCCGGGGATACGTCCTCCAGCTTCCGGAGAACTTCGGGGACATCGAGTCTACCCGGGACTACTCCCGGTTCACCGGAAGCGCCACCCTCTCGCACAATCCCACAGGCTGGCTCACCCACCGGCTGATCCTGGGAATCGACAAGGGGAACGACGAGAACCAGGTGCTGGTCCCGAGGTCGCCGGAGGGTTCCAGCGGTCCGTTCGGAAACCTCTCGCTGGGTGACGTGGCCCTGGATCGTCCCCAAAACACCGAGATCACCCTCGACTACTCCCTGAGCGCGAGCTACGACCTGAACGAGGCGGTGGGGTTCACCAGCTCGGTGGGAGCCCAGTACTACTCCAGCGAGTTCAACCAGGTATCGACGACCGGCCAGGTCTTTCCTTCGCCGGTGATCCGCTCCATCGAGGGCGCGACGGACACGGACGCCACCCAGGCCTTCCGCCAGAACAAGTCGCTGGGGGTGTTCTTCCAACAGGAGATGAGCTGGAACGAGCGCGTCTTCCTGACCGCCGCGGTCCGGGGTGACGACAACTCGGCCTTCGGCGCGGAGTTCGACGCCGCCATCTACCCCAAGTTCTCCGGAACCTGGGTCGTCTCCGAAGAGCCCTTCTGGAACGTGGACTTCATCAACTCCCTGCGACTCCGGACCGCGTGGGGTCAGGCCGGCCGTCAACCGGGAACCTTCGCGGCCGTGACGCTCTTCTCGCCGGCGATCGGTCCCGGCGGCTCGGCCGCCATCAGCCCGTCGACCCGTGGGAATCCGGACATCGGGCCGGAGGTCAGCTCCGAGCTCGAGGTGGGCTTCGACATGGCGCTGCTGGACGACCGGGTCTCGACCGAGTTCACGTACTACTATCAGCAGGTCGAAGACGCCCTGACGACCCTGCCCCTGCCCCCGACCGACGGCTTCCCGGGAAGCATCGACGCCAATGTGGGTCAGCTGGACAACTGGGGCTTCGAGACGGCCCTGAACGCCCGGGTCCTGAGCCTGGACGACTACGCCGTGGACCTCGGCCTCTCCCTTTCCTACACGATGAACGAGATCAAGGACCTGGGAACCCGGCCGCAGACGAACAGCTTCCGGGTCGGCTTCCCGTATCCGGCGGCGACGTCGGACATCATCCTGGGCATGGGGGGCGATCCGTTCATGTGTGACGCCGGAACGGCGGATCGCCGCATCGGCGGTGAGGCCGTCCCCTGCTCTCAGACCGCGGACTACGAGCTGCTCCTGGGGCCCACGTTCTCACCGTGGAATTGGAGCGCCGACGCGACCGTGACGCTCTTCGACGACCTCCAGCTCTTCGGAATGGTGGACGCCGAGCACGACCGGTGGATGTGGGACTACAACCTCACCTGCCGCCATACCCTCTGCGTGGCGAACACCAGGGACGCCGTGACCCTGGACGACCCCATCTACGTGGCGTCGGCCCTTCAGAGTGACACGCACCCCACCGACGAGCGCTACGTCCAGAACAGCGACGCGTCGTACATCAAGCTCCGGGAGCTCGGGGCCCGGTATCAGCTTCCCCAGTCCCTGGTGGACCGGTTGGGCGCCGACGGGATCTCGTTCTCGGTGGCGGCCCGGGATCTCTGGTACCTCTGGACGAACCAGGAGGAGCTACCGCCGCGGGATATCCGGACCGAGGATTACTCCGATCGTCCGGGTGCGAACATCCCGTCGCCGGAGCTCGCCGATCCGAACATCAGCGGATTCGCCCTCTTCCAGTGGCCCCCGTTGACGACGCTCGAGGCCACCCTGCGCGTCTCCTTCTAACACGAATGCTTCGAGAGGAAGACATGAGCCATAAGAGAGAGAAGATCCAGGCACGGAGAGGGGGGCGCTGGACGCTGTTCCTGGGCCTCGCCTTCTTCGCGGCGCTCCTGACGGGATGCGACGAGATTCTCGACGTGGAGCTCCCGGGACAGATCACGTCGGAGGAGACCTTCAACCCCGAGCAGGCGGACGTCCTCGTGTTCTCGGCCATCGCCGACATCGAGTGCGCCATGTCGGACTTCATCGCCATGAACGGCGCCGGGAACGCCGACGCCTTCCACCGCACCATCGGGTGGCTCAACGGCTCCATGGAGTACGAGCCCACCCCCGACACCGGCTCCTGCGCGAACTCGGAGAACGACTACGGCTGGTTCACGGGCATGCACGAAGGGCGCTGGCTGGCCGAGCAGACCTATCAGCGCCTGGACGAGGAGTGGACCGTCGACCAGGTCCCCAACCGGGACGACCTCATGGCCCTCGCCGCCATCTACATCGGTCACACCATGGGAATGTTCGGCGAGTATCTGTGCGAAGCTGCCGTGAACGCCGGTCCCCTCCTCTCGTGGGAGGAAGCCCTGGAGGGCAACCCGGCCAAGGGCACCATCGGCGCCGAGGGCTGGTACACCGCCGCCCTCGGGCACATTGCCGACGCCGGGGGTGATTTCGAGATCCCGAATGGTATCACGACCAGCGCCGAGCAGCTCGCCTACCTCCTGCGCGCCCGTTCGAAGCTGGCTCGGGGCGACTACGCCGGGGCCGCCGCCGACGCCCAGCAGGTGACCCAGGGGTTCATCGCCTACATCACCCGGGAGTCGGGTTCCGATCAGCGTCGCAACAACCGGGTGTACACGAACCACAACCAGACGGGATACAGCACCCTCGTCGGCGTGATCACCCACGAATTCTGGCAGGCCGACGACGTCACGAACCCTGTCACTCAGCAGCCGTGGCCCGATCCCATCCCCTACACGGGGTACTGGAATCTGGCCATCCTCCCCGATGGACGGGCGGTCTCGGATGCCGGATATCCCATCACCACGGACGAGCCGGGGGCGGAAGCCGACTCCCGGGTGCCCGCCATGGATACGGGCAACACGGAAGACGTTCGGGGATATCCGATCTGGCGTCAGATGAAGTACACGAGCCCGGCGGACGATTACCCCCTGGCCAAGTGGGAGGAAGCGTGGCTGATCCGGGCGGAGGTCGCCGCCCGGGGAGCCACCGCCGAAGATCCCGTCGACCTCGTGAACGACATCCGTGCAGCCCACGACCTTCCGGAGATCGACGGCGTGAGCTACAACCCAACGACCGAGGACGAGCTCCTGAACATGATCGTCGAGGAGAACCGTCGGACCCACTTCCTCGAGGGGCGGTTCTGGTCCACGAAGCTGCGCCACGACCTCTGGTTCCCACGGGGCCAGGGACGGGCCGTGCAGCACAACTACCAGGGGGGCGTCCGGATGGTTCTCCCCGGTGGGGAGTACGAGATCAACGAGAACTTCGATCAGTCGGATCAGGGCACGTATTGTCCGCCGAACCAGACTCCGGTGGGGATCTGACGCAGAGCGAGTCCAGGTGGCTGGAGTCGCGTTTGCGCCGGTCCGGCCATAGAGCCGAGAAGCGGCGTCGGGCGCATCTCGCGTCCGGCGCCGTTTCGTTCGTCGGGAACCTCCACATGTCCTGACAGAGTCTGCGATTACGCTACTTCGGGCGGGCCCTCGAAGACCCACCCCGACGCGAGAAGGCGCTGGAAGGACGCCGCGGGGAAGAAAGAGTAGGACTGCGTGCTGCAGACGAAACTTTCGACCGGGCGCTCTCGTCAGGTGTCGAAACCCGAGCCAACGACATACGGGGTGGAGGTCGATGAAGAACGCACACACCACGAAGCTCGCTCGTCCCGCATACCTCCTCCGGGCGGCCACGGTCCCGGTCGCCCTCTCCGTCGCGCTTCCGGTCGCCGTTCAGGCCCAGGGCCTCACGTACAACAAGGGGCAATCGGTCGCAGCCGCCTACGAGGGCTGGACCGAGAACGAGGACGGGTCCTACAACCTCATATTCGGTTACATGAACCGGAACTGGGAAGAGGAGCTGGACATCCCCATCGGTGAGAACAACCACTTCTCCCCGGGAGCCGCCGACCGGGGCCAGCCCACCCACTTCCTGCCCCGCCGAAATCGTTTCGTATTCCAGGTCCGCGTGCCGGCGGACTTCGGGGTGGACGACGAGCTCGTCTGGACCCTGAGGGAGAACGGCGAGGAGAGCAAGGCCTACGGGACCCTTCGGGCCGACTACTTCCTGGACAACGTCACCATCATGTCGGAGACGGGGGCCCTGGGCGCCGGAACCAGCGATCCGGAGCTACGGGAGCAACAGCCACCCACCGTGAATCTCGAGACGCCTTCGGAGATCGAGGCACGAGTGGGCCAACCCGTACGCCTCGTTGCCGAGGTGACCGACGACGGGCTGCCCCGACGGGGAGAAGGAGCCAACCGCAGCATCCGTGGAGGCGAGGGACTTCCCATGACCGAGGAAGGAGGTCTCGACGTGGAGGCTGCGTTCCGCATGCTCCCCGTGCGGATCACCGTGGACAAGATCATCGGGCTCTACATGACGTGGTTCCCCTACCGGGGCCCCGAGGGCGCCGATGTCCGGGAGGCGGTCCACATCAACCCCCCCCAGGTCCACCCCTGGGAGGACACCCGGCCCTTCTCGAACTCGCCGTGGTCGCCCTTCTGGGTGCCCCCCGAGCAGCCCGAGGACGGCCTCTGGGAAGCCGAGGTGACGTTCTCCGAGCCCGGTACCTACGTCCTCAAGGGTCGGGCCGACGACGGGGGACTCTTCACGGACGAGCTGGTGACGGTGAACGTGCGGCCCCCGACGTTGTGACCGTGGAGCGAGTCGGAAGGGAGGAGAGGGTGTGCGTGCGGTCCGCGGGGCCGCTCGCCTACTCTCGAGGTCTTCCGGCGGGGCCCGCTGACGCGAGCC
>JBKHJU010000069.1:0-7492 GCA_046537985.1 Longimicrobiales bacterium | reverse complement strand
TGTGCTCCCGCGTCTGCGGCATCGGACCGTCCGCCGCGCTCACCACCAGAATCGCTCCGTCCATCTGCGCCGCGCCCGTGATCATGTTCTTCACGTAGTCCGCGTGCCCCGGGCAGTCCACGTGCGCGTAGTGGCGACCCTCCGTCTCGTACTCCACGTGCGCCGTCGCGATCGTGATCCCGCGCTCCCGCTCCTCCGGCGCCTTGTCGATGTCCTCGAACGGCGTGAAATCCGCCATCCCACGCTCGTTCTGGACCTCCGTGATCGCCGCCGTCAACGTCGTCTTCCCATGGTCCACGTGCCCGATCGTCCCCACGTTCACGTGCGGCTTCGTTCGCTCGAATTTCGCCTTGGCCATTTTCCCAGTCCTTTCCTCTACGCGTTTCGGTGCGGCTGCTGGTTACGGGGTGGCGCGATCCATTGCTCCACTGCTCCGCGCGATCACCCGCTCACTCGTACCCGCTCACTCGTTCTCGCTCACTCGTTCTCGCCGATGATCTCGTCGGCCTTGCTCTTCGGCACTTCCTCGTAATGGGAGAACTCCATGGTGTAGACCGCGCGCCCCTGACTCATGGAGCGGAGCGTCGTGGAGTACCCGAACATCTCACCGAGGGGGACGCTGGCTCCGATCACCTGCGCGTCACCCCGGTCCCGCATTCCGCCGACCTTACCCCGTCGGGAGGAGAGGTCGCCGATGATGTCACCCATGTAGTCCTGGGGCGTCACCACTTCCACATCCATGACGGGCTCCAGGAGAACCGGGCCGGCCTTGCGGATGGCGTCCTTCACCGCCATCGAGCCTGCGATCTTGTACGCCATCTCGCTGGAATCCACGTCGTGGTACGAGCCGTCGATGAGCTCGACCTTCACGTCGATGACCGGATATCCGGCGAGCACACCGGTCTCCAGGGCTTCCTTGATCCCCCGCTCCACCGAGCTGATGAACTCCCGGGGGATGGATCCTCCCTTGATCTTGTCCTCGAAGATGAAGCCGGTGTCCGGATCCACGGGCTCGAGGTTGATGACGACGTGGCCGTACTGTCCGCGACCACCCGTCTGCCGGATGAACTTTCCTTCGACACCCTCGACCTTTCGCTTGATCGTCTCCCGGTAGGCCACCTGGGGCCGACCGATGTTGGCCTCGACGCCGAACTCCCGCTTCAGTCGATCCACCAGGATCTCGAGGTGGAGCTCGCCCATCCCGCTGATGATGGTCTGCCCCGTCTCCTCGTCGGTCCGCACCTTGAAGGTGGGGTCTTCGTCGGCCAGCTTCTGCAGCCCGCCGGACAGCTTGTCCTGGTCGGCCTTGGTCCGGGGCTCGATGGCCACCGCGATCACCGGCTCGGGGAACTTCATGGCCTCGAGGATGATCGGGTGTTCTTCGTCACAGAGGGTGTCGCCGGTCTTGGTGTCCTTCAGACCGATGACGGCGCAGATGTCGCCGGCGTAGACCTCTTCCCGCTCCTCCCGCTTGTTGGCGTGCATCTGGAGCAGCCGTCCCACCCGCTCCTTGTTCTCCTTCGTCGCGTTCAGAGCGTAGGAACCCGCGGGAATGGATCCGGAATAGACCCGGATGTAGGTCAGCCGTCCCACGTACGGATCGCTGGCGATCTTGAAAGCCAGCGCCGAGAACGGCGCGTCGTCCGACGCCTCACGGATGGCCTTCTCTTCGTCCCTGTGGGGGAGGTGGCCCTCGATGGGAGGCACCTCCACCGGCGAGGGGAGGTAGTCGATGACCCCGTCGAGGAGGAGCTGCACACCCTTGTTCTTGAAGGCGGAGCCGCAGAAGATGGGGAAGAGGGCGCTGTCCAGGGTTGCGGCGCGGACGACCCGACGGACCTCCTCCACCGTGAGCTCTTCGCCCTCCAGATACTTCTCCAGGAGCTCCTCGTCGTGCTCCACCGCCGCCTCCACCAGCCCGTGGCGGAGCTCGGCGACCTTGTCCCTCAAAGCGTCGGGGATCTCCTCTTCGACGTACTGGGAGCCCAGCTCGTCCTCGTAGACGTAGGCCTTTTGCTCCACGATGTCGATGACGCCGGTGAAGAGCTCACCGGCGCCGAGGGGAAACTGGACGGGATAGGCGTTGGCTCCGAGACGGTCTCGCATCATCCCGACCACGTTCTCGAAGTCGGCGCCGACGCGGTCCATCTTGTTGACGAAAGCGATGCGGGGGACGTCGTACCGGTCCGCCTGGCGCCAGACGGTCTCGGATTGGGGCTCCACGCCACCCACGGCGCAGAAGAGCGCCACCGACCCGTCGAGAACACGAAGGGAACGCTCCACCTCTGCGGTGAAGTCCACGTGTCCCGGCGTATCGATGATGTTGATGCGATACTCGGTGTCGGACCGGTTCCAGAAGCAGGTGGTGGCAGCGGACGTGATGGTGATTCCCCGCTCCTGCTCCTGCTCCATCCAGTCCATGGTCGCAGATCCTTCATGGACTTCGCCCATGCGGTGCGTCCTCCCCGTATAGAAGAGGATCCGCTCCGTGGTCGTCGTCTTACCGGCATCGATGTGCGCCATGATGCCGATGTTCCGGAGCTGCCTGAGTGGTGTCTTTCTGGGCATCTATCTCGACCCCGTAGGGCTGTTCCGCGCAAAAAAAGCGCGCAGCGACCTCGAAACAGTGAACGCGATCAACGCCAGCGGAGCGTTTCATCGTGCTGAGCTGGCCGTCGTTCACGCTCGGTCGGGAACCGCGAACCCCGTCCAACTCGTCGGGCTTCGCCTCCCGGCTACTCCTGTTTCGGCGCCCTGCGCCAGAAACCCGTCGTGCTTACCGACTCGCTACCGACTACCAGCGATAATGTGCGAACGCCTTGTTCGCTTCTGCCATGCGATGTGTCTCTTCCTTCTTCTTGACCGTGGATCCCTCGTTCCGACTGGCGTCGAGGAGCTCTCCCGCGAGGCGCTCCTCCATGCTCTTCTCGCCGCGCCGGCGCGCGAACGAGATGAGCCACTTCATCGCCAGGGCCGTCCGCCGCTCGGGACGGACCTCCACCGGAACCTGATAGGTCGCGCCGCCCACCCGCCGGCTCTTCACCTCCAGCGCGGGCCTGGCGTTGCTGATGGCCTGCTCGAAGACGTTGACGGCCGGCTGGCCCGCCCTCTCCTCGAGCAGGTCCATGGCGTCGTAGATGATGGACTCCGCCTTCGACTTCTTCCCATCCACCATGAGGTTGTTGATGAGCTGGGTCACGAGCGGAGAATCGTACTTCGCGTCTCCGGCGATCTTCTTCTGTTCTGCCCTGGTTCGACGGCTCATTTCAACCGACCCGATCAGCTGGGTTTCTTGGCGCCGTACTTGGAACGTCCCTGCCGACGATCGCTCACGCCCGCCGTGTCGAGAGTCCCGCGCACGATGTGGTAGCGGACGCCGGGAAGGTCCTTCACCCGTCCCCCCCGGATGAGCACGATCGAGTGCTCCTGGAGGTTGTGCCCTTCGCCCGGAATGTACGCCGTCACCTCATAGCCGTTCGTGAGCCGGACACGGGCCACCTTCCGGAGGGCCGAGTTCGGCTTCTTCGGCGTGGTCGTGTAGACCCGGGTGCAGACCCCGCGCTTCTGGGGGTTCGACTCCAGGGCCGGCGACTTCGTCTTCCTCTTCGGGGACTTGCGTCCCCTCCGAACGAGCTGGTTGGTCGTGGGCATCAGATCCCGTCACGAAACCTCGATTCACTCCGTCAAAAAAAACGCGCCTTCCTCGCGCGCTTTCACGGGCTCCGCACCCTCCGGCGGGAGCCTCTCCGGTAGAGACCTAACAACTTATTTCGGAGGTCGATAGGTGTCAACGGCCGTGGGTCCTGACTCGTGGACCCGGCAAGCGCGCCTCCGTTCCCGGCCGAGCGGCCCGGCGTGAAGCGACGAACGAGCTTCGGAGACCGTCCTCGAGAGCCCGCTTCGATCCCCCGGTGGGGACGCCGATGTCCATCGATCCTTCCGAGCACTAAGGGTACAAGATCGAGGAGGAAACTCAAGGGGGGCGGGGCGGACGGAACCCCCCGAGGGGCCGCGATCCGGGCCCCATCCCATGGTGACCTCCCTCAGCGACCCGAGGTCCTCCCCCCTCGATCCCGAACGAGGACCACGTGGAGGTCCATGACGTTCGTTCCCGTGGGACCGGTCCGGATCTGATCGCCCAGCGCCCTGAAGAAGGAGTACGAGTCGTTGTGCTCCAGGGCGGCCTCCGGTGAGATCCCGGCCCGACGGGCGCGCCCCACGGTGGTGGGATCGGCCACGGCACCTGCCACGTCGGTGGGACCGTCGATGCCGTCGGTGCCCACGGACGCCACGAGCATATCCGGGATTTCCGCCCCGAGGACGGGAGGATGCGCCTCGCCGTCGACCGGATCCGACCCGGACCCGGGCGCGGCCAGCTCCAGCGCCGCGGCCAGCGCCGCCTCCTGGTTCGGACCGCCCCGCCCGGCCCCGGTCACGGTCACCGTGGTCTCGCCGGCCGACAGGTAGCAGACCCCCCGGCGCCCGGCGCCCGGGCTCCGGCGGATCTCGCCGGCGGTCGGGGATTCGGGCCGCACGTCCTCGGCGATCGGGTCTCCCTCCCGCATCGCCCCGGCGATCCGGCGGGCGATCCTTCCCAGCTCTCTGCCCACCTCCCGTGCCTCACCGGTCACGGTCGCGCTGCCCTCCCGCACCTCGTACCCCCGCGCCCGGGCGGTCCGGGCGGCGCCGGCCAGGGCCGTCCCGGCGTTCCCGATGATCCGGGTCTCCACCGTCTCGAAGCACGGATCACCTCGCGCCGGAGTTTCGGGAACCTCCCCGCGGCTGCCCCTCTCCAGGTGCTCCAGGACGAAGGGAGGCACGCCGTCGGGAATCCGCGTTCGGACGACCTCGAGAGCGTCGTCGAAGGTCGTGGGGTCGGGGCTGACGGGACCCGAGCCGATGACGTCGAGGCGGTCTCCCACCACGTCGGAGAGGATGCCGGCCCACAGGGAAGTGGGCGCAGCAGCCCGGGCGAGGCCGCCTCCCTTGACCCGGTCCAGGTGCTTTCGAACCGTGTTCAGCTCGACGATATCGGCCCCGGCCTGCATGAGGAGCCTGGAGGTGAGGGCGAGGTCGTCCAGGGAGACGTCGTCCGGAGGCAGGGAGAGAAGGGCGGATGCGCCTCCCGAGAGGAGGAAGACGACCCGCTCGGCCGGGTCCGCTCCTCGGACCAGATCCAGGACGGTCCGGGCCCCGGCCAGGGAGCCCTCGTCGGGAAGGGGATGCCCTCCCCGGATGAAGCGGTGGGGGGGGAAGGTGGCCGGCGAGGGGAAGGCGCCCACAGGTCCGTCCTCCGGTGCCACGACGACGACTTCCCGAATCCGTGGCCCCACGGCTTCGACCGCGCCCCGGACCATTCCCCACGCCGCCTTGCCGACGGCCGCGACCAGGATGTCGGGCTCCACCGAGGAGGCGGACTCCGCCGGGACGTCGGACTCCATCCGAACGCCGGGGCCGACTTCCGGCTGCGTCGAGAGGGCGTCCCCCGGCGTTGCCGCGCGGCCCATCGCGAAATCCGCCAGTGCGCCACGGACCAGCGCGCCCGGCTCCACGGCGGCGAGGGCCCCGGCGACGAGGGCGTCCAGGTCTTCCCGGAGATCCCGGGCCGGCGGGTCGGAGCTCAGCCGGTCGATCCCCGCCGCCTTCGCCAGGCGGCGGTCTCGTAGACCTCGGGATTCACCGTGTTCGCCGCCTCTTCTCCCCGAATGTGTTGGAGGGCGTTCGTGGCGGCGATCCGGGCCATCTTCCCCCGGGTGTCCCGGCTCCCGCTCCCGATGTGGGGCGCGAGGACGACGTTCGGCAGCTCGGAAAGCCCCGGGGTCAGCTCCGGCTCGTCCTCGAAGACGTCCAGCCCGGCCCCGGCGATCCACTCCTCCCGCAGCGCTCGCACCAGGGCCGTCTCGTCGACCACCGGCCCCCGGGCCACGTTCACCAGGTGGGCGGTGGACTTCATCCTGCGGAACGCGTCCTCGTCGACGAGGTGACGGGTCTCGCCGGTAAGGGGAACGTGGAGGCTGACGAAGTCGCTCCGCTCCAGAAGCTCCTCCAGCTCCACCCAGGTATAGCCCGCCTCCTCGACCCGGTTCCGGTGCCGGGGATCGGCGGCGACGACCTCCATGTCGAAGCCCGATGCCCGCCGGGCCATGGCCCGGCCGATGCGGCCGAAGCCGACGATGCCCAGGACCTTCCGGCGCCCGCTCCCGCCCGGGCTTACGTCGGCCCCCAGGAGGAGGTTGGGACCCCAGATCCCGAAACGGCCCGACCGAACGTACCGGTCCGCCTCGACGACCCGTCGGGCGGACGCCATGAGGAGGGCCCAGGCCAGGTCGGCCGTCGTGTCGGTGAGGACGCCGGGCGTGTTGGAGACGGGGATGCCGAGCTCGGTGGCCGTTTCCACGTCCACGTTGTCGTAGCCCACGGCGTAGTTCGCCACTCCCCGGAGGCGGGAGCCCGCCTCCAGCACCTCGCGGTCGATGGACTCGGTCAGGAGGGAGACGAGAACGCGGGCCGAGCGGGCTCCCCTCAGGAGGCTCTCCCGATCGAGCCCCGCTTCGTCGTCCTCCTGTCCGACGCCGACGTCCACGTCCTCGTGCCGGAGCATCTCGAGGCCGGCCTCGGGAATGCGTCGGGTGACGAAGATGTCGGCGGATTTCGCCGTGGATGTCGGCGTGGACGTCGGCGTCGGACCCGCCGAAGATTCCGGGTCGGGCTCATCCGGCGATGAAGGACGCGGAGCGGAGGTGGAATTCAGGGGAAGATCCGGTCACGTGGGTCGGAGGTGGGCGAGCTCAGAATCCGCTGGATCTCACGGATCGTTGGACCAGGGCGCGGACGGCCCGAATTGGAAATCGGTCGTCGGGGCGGGGGCATTCTGGCCCTTTCCCCAGCCCCCTCCGGACTTCCCACCGCTCTTCTCCGACGGGTTCGCCTGGGCCGAGAGGCCCTCCGGGGCCGCAAGCGTCCGGATCACGGGAGCGGAGTACACGCTCCCCTTGGCGATCTTGACCAGAAACTCTCTCCGTGTCTCCGTCATGACCGAAACCTCCGTGACAGGCCACGTGGAACGTGGAACTTCCCTTCAAATGTGCCGGATCCGGCAACACCCGGTCAACGCCGCAGGGCGGCCGGCCACCCCCGCTCGACCCTGGATCGATTCCGGTCCCCGCGATACGGTGCCCCTCCCGTGGCACCGTGCCACCCTTCTCTCGTCACCCCGGAGCCCCCTCCGGGTACAGGTCGTCCAGGTCGGCGGGGAACCCGGCGAACTCGTGTCCCCCGACCTCCCGGTCGGTGCCCTGGACCCGGGCGCGCCACGCCACCCACCCGGGTGCCCCGTCCGGAAGCTCCGCCCGGCGCACCTCGGTTTCCAGGAGCTCCCCCTCGTCCAGATGCAGGGGGGGATCCACGGGAAGGAGCATCTGTCCCCAGGGACCCGTGTCGGTCCCCGGCTCGTTCGTCACCCACACGCCCGAAGCCACCTCCAGATCGAACC
>JBKHJU010000068.1:0-7546 GCA_046537985.1 Longimicrobiales bacterium | reverse complement strand
CCCTGGGGCTCCGGGTACGGTGGGACGGGACCGGGCGGGCCGGCCCCACGGAGCCTCCGGCGGGCGCTCGCGTGGAGGCCGGTGACACCGTCCGGATCGGGGGGCTCCGGTGACGGCCGCCCCGCCCCTGCGGCTCTCGGCGGTGGCGGAGGCGCTCCGGTCGGCGGGGCTCCTCGTGGCCGTGCGGGGAGGGGAGGACGTCCTCGTGGAAGGGGTGAGCCAGGACTCCCGATCCGCCGAGCCCGGCGACCTCTTCCTGGCGTGGGCCGGCACCGTCCACGACGCCCACGACTTCGTGGCCGATGCCGTGGACGCCGGTGCGGTGGCGGCGGTCGTGGAGCGGTTCGTGCCCGACGCCGGGGTGCCCCAGCTCCGGGTCGTCGACGGCCGGACCGCAGCGGCGCGGGCCGCCGATCGGGTGCTGGGCCGCCCGGGCCGCAGCGTGCATCTCGTGGGTGTCACCGGAACGAACGGAAAGACCACCACCACGGTTCTGGCCCGGCACCTCCTGCAGCGGGGCCTTCCCGCCGCGGCCGTCGGGACCCTGGGGCTCCTGGAGCCGTCCGGGGACGTCCGGCCGGGGACGGAGGGCCTCACCACGCCCGGTCCGGTGCGCATCGCCCGCTGGATGCGGAGCCTGGTGGACGAAGGGGTCGAAGCGGTGGTGGTCGAGGCGTCCTCGCACGCTCTGGAGCAGCGGCGCCTCGACGGGCTCCGCTTCGCGACGGCGGTCTACACCAACCTGAGCCGCGACCACCTGGACTATCACGAGAGCGAGGAGGCGTACTTCGCGGCCAAGGCACGGCTCCTGGGCCTCGTGCGGGAGGAGGGCGCGGCGGTGGTGCACGCCGGGGTGGAGGCGTGGGAGGAGCTGCCCGTGGGGCGTCTCCGCACCGTGCGATACACGGCCGGCGAGGAGCCGGCCGACCTGCGTGCCCGGGAGGTGGAGCCGAGGATCGACGGCTGCCGGTTCCGGATGGAGACGGACCACGCCGCGGCCGAGGTGACGATGCCGCTGCCGGGACGGTTCAACGTGGAGAACGCCCTGGCCGCCGTCGGCGCGGCGCTGGCCGCCGGCATCACCCTGGACGAGGCGGCCGCCGGGTTGGCCGAGGCCCCGCAGGTACCGGGGCGGCTGGAGGTGGTCGTGCGGGAGCCGTTCACGGTGCTGATCGACTACGCCCACACCCCCGACGCCCTGGAGCGCGTCCTGGCGGCCCTCCGCCCCCTCGTGCCCGGGCGGCTCACCGTGGTCTTCGGGGCCGGTGGCGACCGGGATCGGGAGAAGCGTCCCCTCATGGGGGCGGCGGCGGCCGAGGTGGCCGACCGGATCTTCGTCACCTCCGACAACCCGCGCTCGGAAGATCCCGACGCCATCATCGACGACATCGTTCCCGGGCTCAGGGGAGCCGAGCACGTCCGGATCACCGACCGGACGCGGGCCATCCGGGCCGCCCTGGAGTCGGCCGAGCCCGGCGAGCTGGTGCTCCTGGCCGGAAAGGGTCACGAGACCTACCAGGAGATCGACGGCGAGAGACGTCCCTTCGACGAGCGGGCCCTGGTCCGGGACTGGCGCTCCCATCGGGAGGCGACCTGAGATGCCCGGGCCGAATACGGGTGCCGGGAGCCGGGGGACCAACAGGGTGTCCGAGGGAAGGACGGCCTTTCCCTGGACGGATCGCGCCGTGCGAGAGGCCCTGGGCATGTCCCTGGAAAGGGCCGACGACACGGTGGAGTTCGCCGGCGTCGGCACCGACTCCCGGTCGGTGGCCGAGGGAGACCTCTTCGTGGCCCTGACGGGCGATCGCTTCGACGGTCATGACTTCGTGGCCGACGCGGCCGC
The DNA here is from genome assembly GCA_046537985.1 of Longimicrobiales bacterium. GTDB lineage: Bacteria > Gemmatimonadota > Gemmatimonadetes > Longimicrobiales > Gaopeijiaceae > JBKHJU01. The sequence goes on along the minus strand of JBKHJU010000068.1, from coordinate 5,703 downwards.
GGCCGGCGCCACGGGGGCGGTGGTCTCCCGGCCGGTGTCGGGCGCCTCCCGGGTCCGCCTCTACCCCGTCCAGGATACCCTGGTGGCCTTCGGAAAGCTGGCCCGTCATCGCCGGCGGGCCCTGCGGGCCGAGGTGGTGGGCATCACCGGCTCTTCGGGGAAGACCACCACCAAGGAGCTCCTCAAGGGAGCCCTGCGTCGGAGCTTCAGGGTGCATGCCACCCCCATGAACTACAACAACCGGGTCGGGCTCCCCCGGACGCTCCTCGACGCTCCCCAGGACGTCCAGGTCGTGGTCGTCGAGATGGGGACGAACGAGCCGGGCGAGATCGAGATCCTCACCGGCATCGCCGAGCCGGGCTACGGCGTCATCACCACGGTGGGCGAGGGCCACCTCGAGAAGCTGGGATCGGTGCAAGGAGTCTTCGAGGAGAAGCTCTCCCTGATCCGGGGGTTGAAGGAGCCCGGGGTGGGGGTCGTCTCGGACCAGCCTCCCGTCCTGCCCGAGAGGGCCCGGGAGATCCACAGTCCCATCCGCGTGGCGGGGTGGAGCGAGCGCGCCGACGAGGACCTCCGACCCGGGGAGCCAGAGGCCGACTCCAGGGGATGCTTCCACTTTCGGTGGAAGGGAGAGACGGTGACGCTCCGGATTCCGGGTCGCCACGCCGTCCTCGACGCCCTCCTCGCCCTGGCCGTCGCCGACGAGCTGGGGGTGGAGCCCCGGGCTGCAGCCCGGGGGGTGGGGCAGGTGGAATCCCTGGACATGCGGGGAGAGATCCGGAGCGTCGGGAGCCTCACCGTCATCCTGGACTGCTACAACGCGAACCCCGAGAGCGTCCGCGCCTCCCTCGAGCTTCTGGCCTCGCACCCGGAGCTGGGAGAGCGGGTCGCCGTCCTCGGGAGCATGCTCGAGCTGGGCAAGGCCAGCGCGCGCCTCCACGAAGAGGTGCTTCAGGACGCTCTGGACCGGCCCCTGGACCTGATCGTGGCCGTGGGTCACTTCGCGGTGGCCGCGCGGACGCTCGGGTTGACCGGGCGGACCGAGGCGCCGCGGGTCGTGGCCGTGGACGAGGTCGAGGAGGCGTACCCGGCCCTCCTTCCGGAGCTCGAGGGAGGCGAGATCGTCCTCTTGAAGGCGTCGAGGGGGGTCGAGCTCGAGCGCCTGGTTCCGCTCCTGGAATGGGACTTCGGAACCGGCGGGGGAACTTCCTGATGCTCTACCACCTGCTGCCGGGGCTCAGCGACGTCCACATCGTCTTCAACCTGTTCCGCTACATCACCTTCCGGTCGGCCGGGGCGGTGGTGACGTCCCTGATCCTGGCCTTCATACTCGGCCCCCCCACGATCCGGGCGCTGCGGCGCTTGCGGGTGGGCCAGGTGGTGCGGGAGGAGGGCCCCGAGAGCCATCTGGAGAAGGAGGGCACGCCCACCATGGGCGGGGCCCTCATCGTCATGGCGGCCACCTTCTCGACCCTGCTGTGGGCCGAGCTCACCAACTGGTACATCCTGCTGGCCCTGGCGGCCTTCCTTCTGACCGGGGCCCTGGGCTTCGCCGACGACTACCTGAAGGTGGTCTCCAAGAAGACCGAGGGGCTGGTGGCCCGCTACAAGATGGCCGGCCAGCTCGTCCTGGGGCTCTCCCTCGGGGTGCTCCTGGTGGTGCGGCCCCTCTCGAACCTTCCGGCGAACTGGACCATGGTGCCATTCTGGGCCGAGTGGGCGGCGGTGATCTGGCCGCCCCTCTACGTGGTCTTCGTAGCCCTGGTCGTCACGGGCTCGTCCAACGCGGTGAATCTGACCGACGGCCTGGATGGGCTGGCCGCCGGACTCACCGCCATCGCCGCGACCACCTTCGGCGTCTTCGCCTACCTCATCGGGCGGGTGGATACGTCGGGCTACCTGGGACTCTTCTACCTCCCCGGATCCGGAGAGCTGACGGTGTTCGCCGTGGCCGTGGCCGGGGCGACCCTCGGCTTCCTCTGGTTCAACGCCCATCCCGCCGAAGTCTTCATGGGCGATACCGGATCCCTCGCCCTGGGAGGGGCGCTGGGGGCCATGGCCATCCTCCTGAAGGCCGAGTTCCTCCTGCTGATCGTGGGCGGGGTCTTCGTCATCGAGGCCCTCTCGGTGGCCCTCCAGGTGGGCTACTTCCGCTACACGGTGCGCAGGTACGGAGAGGGGCGGAGAGTCTTCAGGATGGCCCCCATCCACCACCACTTCGAGAAGCTCGGATGGCCCGAGAGCAAGGTCGTCATCCGCTTCTGGATCCTGGGAATCCTGTGCGCCATGGTCGCGTTCAGCACCCTGAAGATCCGGTGAGGCGCGGGTGGACGGGCGCAGGAACTCGAAGGAGGGAGGAGAGCGGCGGAGCCGCGGAAGCGGTTCGGAGGGCGGGAGCTCGAATCCCGCCGGAGGACGAAGGAGCGGGCTTCCCGCGGACGGGAGTCGCCCGCTGGAATCGTTGGAAGGATCGAAGATCGTCGTGGTCGGCCTGGGCAGCAGCGGACGCGCCGCTGCCCGGCTGGCCCTGAATCGAGGAGGAGAGGTCTATGGGACGGATCTCGCGAAAGATGCCGAGACTGCAGCCGCTGGAGACGACCTCCGGCGCCTGGGCGCCCGGGTCGAGCTCGGACCCCACCGGCTGGAGGAATTTTCCGGAGCGACGGCCGTGGTGGTCAGTCCTGGAATCCCCCCGGACGCTCCGGTGCTACGGGACCTGGAGGAGCACGGGATCTCCTGGATCTCGGAGCTCGAGTTCGCCTTTCGGTTCTTCGAGGGTCCACTGATCGCCGTGACCGGAACCAACGGAAAGACCACCACCGCCGCCCTCACCGCCCACCTCCTTCGGGAGTCCGGGTTCCGCGTGGGTCTCGGCGGCAACATCGGCGCAGGGCTGGGTCCCGCCGCGTCCGAGCTGGCTCTCATGGAGCCGGCCCCGGACCGGTACGTGGTGGAGGCCAGCTCCTTTCAGCTCGCCGACATCGAGTGGTTCCGTCCCGACGTCGGGGTGGTGACGAACCTGGCTCCCGACCATCTGGACCGGTATCCGGACACGGCGACGTACTACGCCGACAAGAAGCGCATCTTCGACAACGCCGACGAAGGCTGTGAGTGGGTTCTGAACGGCGACGACCCGGAGGTCCTGGATCTGGCCCGGGGAGCGCCGGGGGGGCATCACCATTTCAGCATCGCGGGCGGCGCGAGCGCCGGAGACGCCGGGAACGGCGACGACACGGTCCGGGACGGCCCCTCCGCCTTCCTCCCGGACGACACCCTCGTGATCCGCTGGACCGGCGGCGTGGAGGACGGCGCGTCGGGTCCGAGGCAGCTCACCCTGAACCGGGACGAGCTTCCCCTCATGGGCCGCCACAACGTGGCCAACGCCCTGGCGGCCGGGTTGGCGGCCGGGCTCGGCGGAGGCCGTCCCGCGGCCATGGAAGACGCCTTTCGCTCCTTCCCGCCCCTGGAACATCGTCTGGAGCCCGTGGTCGAGGAGGGCGGAGTCCTCTGGGTGAACGACTCCAAGGCCACGAACGTGGGAGCCACCGTCAGCGCCGTGGAGAGCCTGGACCGTCCCGTCGTCCTCCTCCTTGGCGGAAAGGACAAGGGAGAGGACTTTCGCCGGCTTCGGAGGGCCCTGGGTTCCGGCGGCCGCGCCGGGGATCCCCGAGTCCGGGCCGTGGTCGCGTACGGGGCCGCGGGAGAGCGGATCGCCGAGGCGCTCGCGGAGGCCGTGCCCCTGACCCGGGTGACGGGGACGTTCGAGGAAGCCGTGGAGGCGGGACGGGCGAAGGCTCGCCGTGGAGACGTGCTCCTTCTGAGCCCCGCCTGCTCCAGCTACGACATGTTCGAGAGCTACGAGGCCCGGGGACGGCGCTTCAGGGAGCTGGCCGGGGCGGCGGAGAAGGGTGGAGGGCCCCTGGTCGACGAGGCTTCCGGTGATTCCCGGGGCGACCCTTCGGACGAGGGAGCGACCTGATGGCGCCTTCCGTCGATGTCGCACCGACGGGCCCGGTCACCTACCCCGACACCGGTCTGGGTCGAGGGTGGGAAGCCACGGCGCTCATGGTGACGGCCCTTCTCCTCCTCTCCTTCGGCCTCGTGACCCTGTACAGCGCCAGCGGAGTCCTGGCACAGCGTCAGGGGCTGCCCGACTGGTACTACGTCCTTCGTCAGGCGACGGGTGCGGCCGCCGGGATCGGGTTGATGCTCGTCGTCTCCCGGGTGCCCTACCGATGGTGGCGACTGGCCGCGTGGCCCCTCCTCCTGACGGTCTGGGTGCTGCTGGTCCTGGTCGTCCTCCCGTGGACCGAGGGGATCGCTCCGGTGATCAACGGAGCGCGCCGCTGGATCGATCTGGGTGTGACCTTCCAGCCGTCGGAGGCGGCGAAGATGGCCATCCTCGTATGGACGGCGGCCCTTGCCGTGAAGAAGCAGGAGCACTTCCGGAGTCTGACCCGGGGACTCCTACCCTTCTTGCTGATCTGGGGGGCGGTGGCCATCCCCGTGCTGCTGGAGCCCGACTTCTCGACGGCGTGCCTCCTCCTTCTGCTCGGAGGGCTCGTGGTCTTCGCGGCGGGGGGACGCATCGCCCACTTCGTGGTCCTGGGGCTCCTGGGTGCTCCCGTGGTGGGCGCCCAGCTCGGCGTCGGCTTCCGCGCCCAGCGCATGGCCTCCTTCATGGAGCCCGGCGCCGATCTGACGGGAGCCGGCTTCCAGGTCCACCAGTCTCTGGTCGCCCTCGGGTCGGGTGGGGTCACGGGGGTCGGATTCGGCCAGGGGCGGCAGAAGTTCGGATTCCTTCCCGAGTCACACAACGACTTCATCTTCTCCTTGATCGGGGAGGAGTGGGGGCTCGTGGGCGTGCTCTTCGTAGTGGTCCTGTACGTGACGGTGGTTCTCGTGGGCTTCCGCATCGCCCGGAGGGCCCCCGACCTCTTCGGGCAGCTCCTGGCGGTCGGATTCACGAACCTCGTCGCCATCCAGGCCGTTCTCCACATGGGCGTGGGACTCGGCCTGATCCCCCCCACGGGGCTGGCTCTTCCCCTGATCTCGTACGGACGCTCCAACCTCCTCGTGACCCTCCTCGGCTTCGGCATCCTCATGTCGGTGGCCCGAGCGGCTCCGGGAGGGTCGGGGGGAAGGGTGCGAAGTGCATGACCGGACGGATCGTAAGGACGGAGCGGATCGTCGTGAAAAGGGACCGGGCCCCGGGGACGGCACGGGTCGTGGGGAACGCCCGAAGCGCGTCGTCGTCTTCTCGGGCGGAGGGACGGGGGGGCATCTCTATCCCGCCCTCGCTCTGGCCGACACTCTCCGGAAGATGCGTCCCGACGTCCGGGTCCTCTTCGTGGGTGCCCGGCGGGGAATCGAGGCTCGCGTCCTGCCGGACCGGGGCGAGGAGCACCTCCTGCTGCGCGTCGCGGGATTCCGTCGCGGGGCGCCGCCGTGGACGCACGTCGCATCCCTGCTGCGTCTGGGCCGGGCCGTCGTCGGTGCCGTCCGCTACCTCCGGCGAAACGACGCGGAGGTGGTCGTGGTGACGGGAGGATATGCGGGAGCGCCGGCGGGACTCGGGGCCGTGCTCCTCGGGACGCCCCTGCTGATCCAGGAGCAGAACGCATTGCCCGGAGTCGTGACCCGGATGCTGAGCCGCTGGGCCCGGGAGATCCACCTGGCCTTCCCGGAGGCGGTGGAGCGGCT
>JBKHJU010000067.1:0-7559 GCA_046537985.1 Longimicrobiales bacterium | reverse complement strand
GGATGATCCCCACGAGCTTCATTGCGGCGACGATGGTCACCGCCAGGATGGTCAGGAGGAGGAAGCGGAGGGGGGTGACGGGCAGACCGGAGGCCCGAGCCGCCTCCTCGTCCACGCTGAGATAGAGGAACTCCTTGTGGAAGAGGGCCAGGAGCCCGAGGGAGACCCCCGTGAGCCCCACCAGGAGGAGGACGTCGCCAGGGCTGACGGAGAGGATGTTTCCGAAGAGGTACCCCAGGAGATCCTGCCGGTAGGTCGGCGTCAGGCTGATGATGGCCACACCCAGGGCCATGGCGGAGGGAAAGAAGATGCCGATGGCCGTATCCTCCGAGATCCGCCCCCGTCCCGAGAGCCATGCGATGGCCCACGCCACGCCCACCGAGAAGACGGTGGCCCCCAGGAGGGGGGAGAGCCCGACCAGGAGTCCGAGAGCCACCCCTCCCAGGGCGGCGTGAGAGACGCCGATCCCGATGAAGGCCATTCTCCGGAGCACCACGAAGACCGAGAGGACAGCGCACGTGACGGCCAGGAGCAGGCCGGCCAGAAGCGCCCGCTGGAAGAATCCGTAGCCGAGGATCTCGATCAACGTTCCGCCTTCCCGGTATGCTCGTGGGGATGGGGGAATCCGTACGACCGATCCACGAGTCGAGACGCCAGGACCTCTTCCGGGGACCCGGCGATCCGGACCGTCCGGTCCAGCAGGATCAGGCGATTGGCGTGCTCGGCCACGTCCTCGATGTCGTGGGAGGCGCAGACGACCGTGAGCCCACGGGCCCGCTGGAGGTCGCAGAGAAGGGTGTAGAAGCGGGCTCGGGCCGCCGGATCGAGACCGGCCGTGGGCTCGTCCAGGAGCAGGAGCCGGGGGTCGGCGGCGAGGGCGCGCGCGATGAGCACCCGCTGCTGTTGTCCTCCGGAGAGGCTGTCGAAGCGCCGATGGGCGAAGTCGGCCAGCCCCACGTCGACCAGGGCCTCCTCCACCCGGCGCTCATCGTGGTCGGTGGGGCGGCGACCGAGCCCCAGCCGTCCGAAGCGCCCCATGAGAACCACCTCGGCCGCCGAGAGCGGAAAGCCCCGGGGAATCCGGCCGATCTGCGGCACGTAGCCGATCGGCTCGTCCTGGCGGCCCGGGGGCTCACCGAAGATCTCGATGGTGCCCACCCGGGGCGTCAGAAGGCCCAGGAGGAGCTTGAGGCACGTGCTCTTTCCCGCCCCGTTGGGCCCGATGAGAGCCGCGAAGATGCCCTGATCGACCTCCAGTTCGACACCGCACAGGACGTCCTCTCCGTCGTAGGCGAAACGGAGGCCGGAGATGCGGACGGCGGGAAGAGGCGCGGAAGCGGCGGGTTCGGTGGTCAGCGTGCGCTCCCTTCCGACGGAGATTCGCGCCCGAGACCCAGGACGAGCTGACCCGTGTTGTAGCGCAGCAGGGCGAAGTAGGAGTCCCGCTCGGCGACCCCCGGGCCTCCCAGGGGATCGAGGGGCACCACCGGAACTTCCAGCTCGTCGGCCAGGGCCCGGGCGCCCACGTCGGGGATCTGGACTTCGCTGAAGACGACGGGAACGTCGGCTGCCCGGGCCCGAGTCACCAGGTCGGCCAGCCCCTGGGGAGAGGACTCCTGTCCCGGGTGCTCGTGGATGACCCCGACCTGGACCAGGTCGTAGCGCTCGGCGAAGTAGGTCCAGGCTGCGTGGCTGGCCACGAAGGCCCGATGGGGCAGGAAGGCGGTGGCCCGTCGGATCTCTTCGTCCAGCGCCGTCAGGCTGTCGCTCAGGGCGCGCTGTCGGGCGCGGATCGCCTCCCGGTCCTCGGGGAGGATCTCGACCAGGGCATCGGCGATGCGAGGGACCAGGAGGTCGCGGGTTCGGACCGGATCCAGCCAGATGTGTGGGTTTCCGGTGCCTTCTCCGTGCCCGTTCCCCCGTAGAGGAACCCCCTCGAGGAGGGTCACGGACCGGGCATCGGGAGCCGTCTCGAGAAGCTCCCCCGTCCATGCGTCGAGGCCGCCTCCCATGGAAAGGAGGAGCCGCGCCCCTTGTACCTGTCGGACCGCGCCGGGCGTGGGATCGAAGGTCGCCGGCGAGGTGGCGGGGCCGAGGAGCGTGAGGACCTCCACGCCGGGATCCGCCAGGCTCCGGGTCAGATCCGCCACGGGGAAGATGGAGGCCACCACCCGGAGGCCCTCCGCGACGCCCGCTTCCGGGCTCGCTCCGCTCCGCCCTTCCCGCCCGTCCTCTCCTCCGGGTGCGCCCGGCCCGCAGCTTCCGACAGCCGCCGCCGAGAGAAGGGCCAGGACGAGGGCCGTCCGGCGGATCCCGGGATCCCACTGGACCCGGGCTTCTGCACGGCCCATGTTTTTTCCGTCGGTCACGGAGTGTGCTTCCTCCCTCGGATCGGAGCGCGCAGTGTCCGCCTGCGGGCTGTGCGACTTCGATGCGGTCCCGGCCCTCCCATCTTATCCAGACGGGTTCCCGATGCATAGTCGACATCCATCCCATGCCGTGCGGACCGGGCCGTTTCGCCGCGGGATCGCACCGGTCCGGTTCGCGTCCGTTCCAACCGACGTCCTTCGGGCGGTCGTGCTCACGGTCGGGACGCTGGCTTCCACTCTCCTGGCCTGTGCCCCGGTTCTTCCCGGCATGCCCGACGGACTCGTCGGGCCCCTCGCCGCCCAGGAGCTCACCGTCGAGGGCATCCTCGCGTCGGGAGAGCTCTACGCGACCACCCTGCCCGAGCTGTCGTGGACCCCGGACGGGGAGCGGTTCACCTTCATCAGCCCCGGAAGCGAGGAGGGGACCACCGACCTCCTGGCCCACGACGTCGAGACCGGAGACTTCGTGCGGATGGTGAGCGGGACGAACCTGGTCCCGGCGGGAGAGGAAGAGCCGATTCCCATCGAAGGGTACCAGTTCTCCCCCGACGGCGACCGCCTCCTCATCGCGACCCGGACCGAGTACGTCTGGAGGGATCGGACCAAGGGCTATTACTACGTCTACGACCTCGGCTCCGGCGCGCTGGAGGCCCTCTCCGACCACCCGGGCTTCCAGCAGTTCGCCAAGTTCTCGCCCGACGGCACCCGGGTCGGCTTCGTTCGCGAGAACGACATCTTCGTGAAGGACCTGGAGAGCGGGGACGAGCGCCAGCTCACCCGGGACGGGGAGCCGGACCGGATCTTCAACGGCACCTTCGACTGGGTCTACGAGGAGGAGCTGGATCTCCAGGACGGGTGGCGCTGGAGCCCGGACGGCGAGCGGATCGCCTTCTGGCAGCTGGACGACGCCCCGGTGGAGACCATGGTCTACGACCTGGAGTACCTGGAGCTGTATCCCGAACCCGTGGCGGTGCCCTACCCCAAGGCCGGCACGGACAACCCCGAGGCCCGCATCGGAGTCGTCGGCGTGGAGTCCGGGCGGATCCGGTGGATGGACATCGTGGGCGAGGCCGACGAGTACCTGGTCCGTATGGATTGGGCCGACGGCCCCGACGAGCTGGTGATCCAAAGTCTCAATCGGCTCCAGAATCGGTTGGAAGTCCTCCTGGCCGACGCGGAGACGGGGGAGTCGAGGGTGGTCCTCGCCGAGACCAGCGAGAGCTGGGTCGACGTGGATCGCCACTTCCGCTGGCTCGACGGGGGTCGGCGCTTCCTCTGGAGCTCGGAGCGGGACGGGTACAACCATCTCTATCTGTACGATCGCTCCGGAGAGCTGGTGCGGCAGTTGACGACGGGCGACTGGGGGGTGACCACCCCGGTGGAGGTGGACCACGACGGCGGGTGGGTCTACTTCCTCGGCCACCGGGAAGGCCCCCTGACCACCGACCTGTACCGGGTCCGGACGTCGGACGGGACCGTGGAGCGGGTGACCGAAGGGCAGGGCACCCACGAGGTCCAGATGAACCCCCGGGCCACCTGGTTCCTCGACACCCGATCCAGGGCGGGGGTGCCTCCCACGACCGTGCTCCGGAGGGCGGGCGGGGAGGCGGTGAGGACCCTGGTGGAGAACCAGGACCTTGCCACGCGCCTGGACTCCCTGGGTATGCGGCGGCCCGAGTTCTTCACGTTCACCACGGCCGACGACGTGGAGCTGGATGCGTGGATGATCCGCCCCCCCGACTTCGACGAGAGTCGGGAATATCCGGTCGTCCTGTACGTCTACGGCGGGCCCGGGGTGAAGACGGTCACGGACCGGTGGACGGGCTTCACCTACCTCTGGCACCAGCTCCTGGCGGAGCGGGGGTACATCGTGGCCAGCATCGACGGCCGAGGGACGCCCGGACGGGGCCGGGAGTTCGAGGAGGTGGTCTACCGGCGCCTGGGAGAGCTCGAGACCCGGGATCAGATCGCCGCCGCCGACCACCTGGCCTCCCTGGATTACGTGGATCCCGACCGAATCGGCATCTACGGGTCCAGCTACGGGGGCTACGTCACGCTGCTGGCCATGATGAAGGGAGAGGGGCGCTTCCGGGCCGGGATCTCCCGGGCCCCGGTCACCGACTGGAGGCTCTACGACACGATCTACACGGAGCGATTCATGGGGCTTCCCGACGACAACGCGGAAGGTTACCGGGAGAGCGCGCCGCTGACCCACGCCGCGGATCTCCAGGGCTCCCTCCTCCTTCTCCACGGGACGGGGGACGACAACGTCCACTTTCAGAACTCGGTCCAGCTCGTCCGGATCCTCCAGGAGGAGGCGAAGCAGTTCGACTTCATGATCTATCCCTACGGCACCCACGCCATCCGGGGTCTGGGGCCGAACGTCCACCTCTACGGCATGATGCTGGATTTCTTCCTGGAGGAGCTGTGATCCTGGTCCTGGACAACTACGACTCCTTCACCTGGAACCTGGTCCAGTACCTGGGAGAGCTCGGATCCGAGCTCCGGGTGGTTCGGAACGACGAGATGACCGTGGAGGAGATCGACGAGCTGGATCCGGAGCGGATCGTCATCTCGCCCGGGCCCTGCACCCCCGCCGAAGCGGGGATCAGCGTGGAGCTCGTGCGAGCGCTGGGCCCGACCCGCCCCCTCCTGGGCGTCTGCCTGGGCCATCAGGCCGTCGGAGAGGCCTTCGGAGGGCGCACCGTCCGGGCGAAGAGGCTCATGCACGGAAAGACGGCTCCGGTCCGCCATACCGGCGAGGGCCTCTTCGAGGGGATCCCCTCTCCGTTCACCGTGACCCGGTACCACTCCCTGGTGACGGACGCCGGTGCTCTTCCCGACGAGCTGATCCCCCTGGCCTGGTCCGAGGATCCCGGGGAGGAGGGGGAGATCCAGGGAATGCGTCACCGGGAGCATCCCGTTTGGGGGCTCCAGTTCCATCCCGAGAGCCATTTCTCCGAGGGGGGGAAGAAGCTCCTGGCGAACTTCCTGGCCCTCTGACGGCCTCCTCGCCGGAAATCCTCCGTGTGGCCCCGGCTCTTCCGACGGGCGGTACGTCCCGCCCCGGAGCCGGGCGGCGCCCGGACGGGCGGCCGCTTCCGGACCCTCCGACGGAGCGGTAACGCGGGTTGCCACTCCCCGGGCGGCTCTCTACCTTTCCTGGTGCGAAACTTGCATGGATTCACCTCTTCCGGTGGCCTCCGGGGGGTCCCGCGGGTCCCATGAGATGAACAGCACCGTTCTCGGAATCGTTCCGGCTCGCCTCGCCTCCACACGACTCCCGAACAAGCCTCTCTACCCCCTCCTCGGTCGCCCCCTCCTCGAGTGGGTGTGGCGGCGGGTGAAGGACATGGAGGCGCTGGATCGGGTGGTGGTGGCCACCGACGCGGAGGAGGTCGCCGACGTGTGTCGGGCCATGGGCGCGCCGGTGGAGCTCACCTCGCCGGATCATCCCTCGGGTACGGACCGGGTGGCCGAGGTGGCGAGCCGGGCCGAGTACGCCGACTACCCGGTGATCGTGAACATCCAGGGGGACGAGCCCCTCCTGAAGGAGGCCCACCTGGAGGCCGCCGCAAGCCTGGTCGCCGAGGAAGGGTGGGATATCGGCACCTGCGCCACACCGCTTCTTTCCCCGGACGGACGACGGGATCCCCACGTGGTCAAGGTGGTACGGGGGACCAACGGCCGGGCTCTCTACTTTTCCCGGGCGCCGGTTCCGTACAAGCGGGACGACAAGCCGACTCCCGAGGATCTGGCCCGGGAGCCCTTCCTCCGGCATATCGGGATCTACGCGTACACGAGAGAGGGGTTGGACCGGTGGGTGGCGCTGGCCCCCACCCCTCTCGAACAGCTGGAGAAGCTGGAACAGCTCCGGCCGCTGGAAGCCGGCCTCCGTATCGGGGTGGCCCTCGTAGGAGCCGCCGACCCGGGGGTGGACACGCCGGCCGACGCGGTGAAGATGGAAGAGCGACTCGCGGAGCTGTATGAACCTCCATCCGTACCCACGGGGCGATGACGGACACCGAGAAGAACCCGACCAAGTACATCTTCGTGACAGGCGGCGTAGTCTCCTCCCTGGGGAAGGGGATCACCGCCGCATCTCTGGGACGCATCCTGGAAGAGCGGGGTCTGGAGGTGACGATCCAGAAGTTCGATCCGTACATCAACGTGGATCCGGGGACCATGTCGCCGTTCCAGCACGGCGAGGTGTTCGTCACCGACGACGGAGCCGAGACGGATCTCGATCTGGGGCATTACGAGCGCTTCATCGACTCCTCTCTCTCCCAGGACAACAACGTCACCACGGGCCGCATCTACCAGAGCGTCATCGACAAGGAGCGTCGGGGCGACTACCTGGGCTCCACCGTCCAGGTGATTCCCCACATCACCGACGAGATCAAGGAGTCGATCCGCCGTCTGGCGCCGAAGCACGACGTGGTGATCACCGAGATCGGCGGAACCGTGGGTGACATCGAGAGCCTCCCCTTCCTGGAGGCCATCCGTCAGTTCCGGCAGGACGTGGGGCGGGACAACGCCATCTTCGTCCACCTCACGCTCTTGCCGTACATCACCGCGGCGGGCGAGCTCAAGACGAAGCCCACCCAGCACTCGGTGAGGGAGCTGATGAACGTGGGGATCCAGCCCGACGTCCTCATCTGCCGGACGGAGCATCCCCTCGAGGACGAGCTTCGGCAGAAGATCGCCCTCTTCACCAACGTGGAGCCGGAGGGAGTCATCGAGGCGCGGGATGTGGAGACCATCTACGAGGTGCCCCTCGAGCTCCATGCCCAGAGGCTCGACGACCACGTCCTGGGCCTGCTGAAGATGGAGGCGCCCCAGCCCGACCTGAGCGACTGGACCGCGCTGGTCGAGCGGATCAAGCACCCGGGTCGGGGCCCGGTGAGGATCGCCGTGGTGGGGAAGTACACCGAGTTTCCCGACTCGTACAAGTCGGTGGGAGAGGCTCTCTTCCACGGGGGAATCGCCAACGACGTGAGCGTTGCGATCGACTGGATCGCCAGCGAGTCCTTCGAGGACGGGGCTCGCACGCTGGATTCTCTCGGCGAATACGACGGCCTCCTCATCCCCGGAGGGTTCGGGCCCCGGGGGATCGAGGGGATGGTGCAGGCCATCGAGTGGGCCCGGGTCCACGACAAGCCCTTCTTCGGCATCTGCCTGGGGCTGCAG
>JBKHJU010000066.1:0-7573 GCA_046537985.1 Longimicrobiales bacterium | reverse complement strand
CCTCGGGGGCGGCCGGGTGACTGGAAAGGTCGGCGACTTCGACGTGGGCGCGGTGAGCATCCAGACCGATGACGAGCCGGCGTTGAGCGCCGAGTCCACGAACTTCACCGTCCTTCGGCTGCGGCGGGACGTCCTGGCCCGAAGCAGCGTCGGCGTCCTCTGGGAGCACCGGACCAACTCCGCCACCGCGTCGGGTTCGAACACGGCCTGGGGCCTCGACGGCTCCTTCGGGCTCACCGACGACATCAACGTCCTGGGCTACTACGCCGAGACGAGGACGCCGGGTCTGACCGGGATGGATGCGAGCTACCGGGGTCGGTTCGGTTTCGGGGCCGACGAGTGGGGCGCCACCGTCGACCACATGGTGGTGGGCGACGACTTCAACCCGGAGATCGGCTTCGTCCGGCGAAAGGGCTTCCGTCAGACCGCCCTCAGCGGACGCCACAGCCCCCGCATCGAGTCGGTGGGCTGGCTCCGGCAGCTCCGCTTCGAGACCTCGGTGAGCTACATCGAGAACGAGCGAGCCGGATTCGTGGAGAGCCGGGACCGGGCGGCCTCCTTCGGAATCGACTTCGAGAACAGCGACGCGTTCAGCGCCAGCTACACCGAAAACTACGAGAACCTGGTCCAGGACGAGATCATCTCGGGGGCCCTGATCCCCGCGGGGCGCTACTCCTTCCGGGAGGCCCGGGCGGGATTCACCTTCGGACCCCACCGTCGAATCTCCGGCGGCGTCTCGGTTCGGCGGGGGGAGTACTTCGACGGCGACCTGACCTCCCTGGAGTTCAACCAGGGGCGCGTCGCGGTCCTTCCCCAGCTCTCGGTGGAGCCGAGCCTCTCCTTCAATTGGATCGACCTGCCCCAGGGTCGGTTCGATCAGCACGTGGCCGTGGCGCGGGTCACGTACACCGTGACCCCACGGGCGTACGTCAGCGGCCTGGTCCAGTACAACTCGGGCAACGACAATTTCAGCACCAACCTCCGGCTGCGTTGGGAGTGGGCGCCCGGGAGCGAGCTCTTTCTCGTCTACACCGAGGCCCGGGACACCGACGTCCTGGACCGCTGGTCGACGCTGGAGAATCGGGGATTCGTGGTGAAGGTCACCCGGTTGTTCCGACTCTGATCCACCGTGGAGTCCGGCCCTACCCGAGGCTCCTCGTTGGAACGGTCCATCCTCTTCGGGGGGATACAGACTGAGCGCATCGGTCTCCTCGGAGGCCGCAGCGTCCGTCGAAGAGTGAGTGTCCGTGGAGGATAGAACGTCTCGTCCGTCAGAAAAGAGGAGCGGGTATGGAACGGTTGTCGAAGATCGGAGGCATTCTGGTGCTCCTTTCCCTCACGGCCGTCGGGACGGTCGGGGCTCAGCAGGCCCAGGGCCACACGGTCACCGACCAGGAGCTCCGGAACGCAGTCCGAGGCGAGGTGGAGGCGGAGGACGCGGACCGGGCCCTCGTGCAGCGGGTCCTGGAGCGTGAGGAAGTTCGTTCCGTCGCCGAGAACGCGGGCCTGGACGTGAACGAGGCCCGGGATGGGGTGGGGCTGCTCGAGGGCGTGGAGCTGGCCCGGGTGGCGTCGCTGGCCGGTGACGTGGAAGACCAGCTCGCCGGAGGCCAGAACAGGGTCACCATCACGACGACCACCCTCACCATCGTTCTCCTGATTCTCATCCTGATCCTCGTCACCTGATCACCCCGCGGATCACCCGGCTGGTAGCGGTCGCCGGGCTCCTCCTCGGGACCGCTTCCGGCGGGGCGGGCTCACAGCGTCCCACGCCCGGGGCCCCGGCGACGGTCGGGGTTGCTGACACGGCCGGGGCTCCGGACACGTCGAGCTTCGTTCTGGACGTGCCCTTCCTTCCCCAGTCGGAGCTGCTGTGCGGTGGGGCAGCGGCCACCATGGTCCTCCGATTCTGGGGTGCTACGGGGATCTTTCCGGAGGACTTCCGACCCCTGGTGCGTCCGGAGGAAGGGGGGATCCGTACCGCCGATCTGACCGGAGAGGTGCGTCGCCTCGGGTGGGATGCACGCTCCTTCCAGGGTGATCCCGGGGAGGTCCGAAGCCAGATCCACCGGGGTCGGCCCGTGATCGCCCTGATCGCGGTCGGCCCCGATCGATACCACTTCGTGGTGATCGTGGCCTGGACCGACGACGAGGTCCTCTTCCACGATCCGGCCGAGGCACCGTTCCGGACGCTCTCGGAGGAGGAGTTTCTCTCCGCCTGGCGTCCCGCGGATCAGTGGGCGCTCCTGGTGCTCCCGGCCGGAGACCCTGCCACGAGTCGTGGCCGCGAGGCGTCCCCGTCGGGGAACGCCGGGTCCCCTCCCCCGGAGAGAGGCCCCATCCCCGACCCCGGAGCGACGCCGGATCCCGATCGCGAGGTGCAGCCGGCGAGCCGGGTGCCCGACGCCTGCGCCTCCCTTCTCGGGGGTGCGCTGGACCTGGTCCGGGAGGGAAGAGCCTCGCGGGCCCGGGAACGACTCGTCGAAGCGGTGGATCGCTGTCCGGAATCCGGACGGATCCGGGCCGAGCTGGCGGGACTGGACGCGAGGCTGGGCGCGTGGGAGGAGGCCAGGGCGTCGGCGGAGTCGGCGGTGGACCTGGCTCCGTCTTCGGAACACGCATGGCGAATTCTCGCCACCGCCAGGTATCTCACGGCCGATCGGATCGGGGCCCTGTCGGCCTGGAATCGGATCGGGGAGCCCCGGATCGAGCGGATCCGGATCGCGGGCCTCGACGGGACCGCCTACCGGGAAGCATACCATCGTATGGGCCTCCATCCCGACACCCTCCTCACGCCGCCCCGCCTGATCCGCACGTCCAGGCGGCTGAGCCTATTTCCTGCGGCCAGGGAATCCGGCGTCCGCTATCGACCCCGGGAGGACGGTCGGGTGGAGATGGTCGGGGCGGTGAGCGCGCACCCGGTCGCCCCGATCTCGAGAGCGACGTGGGCTGGAATCCTGCTCCGCGGTGCCGCGACGCGACGAGTCGCGGTTCATTCGGGGAGCCCGTTCGGACTGGGAGAGCTCTGGGCCGTCGGCGTTCGCTTCGAGGAGCACAGACCCGGGGTCTCGGTGGAGACGACCCTTCCCGGCATCCGCGTCCTGCCCGGTGTCGTCTCCGTGGAGGCCGGCTGGGAGCGTCAGGCGTACCTCCTTCACGGAAGCGCGGAGGAGGGCGTGGAAGTTGGGGAGGGGTCGGATCCTCGGGTCGTGCGGGAGGAGCGAAGGTCGGCCCATCTGGAGCTGACCGACTGGGCCACCTCGCGGCTCCGGTGGGAGGCGGGGGTGGGCCTCGATCGATGGGTCGGCTCCCCCGTCGCCTCGATCCCGACCCCTCCGGACAGGGCTCTCGACGGATCGGTCCGTGGCGGCGTCGAGCTCCGGGACCGGGGGGACGTCCTCTCGGCTCGGCTCGCGGGGGGTATCGGGACCCTCCTCTCGGGAGCGGAGGGCCGAACGTACCTGACGGTCGGGTTGCACCTCCGGTGGCGATCCTCGTCGGTCCCGAGTGGCGTGGTGACCCACCTCTGGGCGGACGGGCGGATCGTGTCCGAGGAGACTCCGCTGGTCTACTGGCCGGGTGCGGGAGAAGGTCGGGCCCGGGACGGTCTGCTTCGGGCTCACCCGCTCCTGGACGACGGCATCGTCACCGGCGAGGCGTTCGGCCGTAGCCTCGTAAACGGTGGCCTGGAGGCTCGATGGTGGGTCGACACGCGGATGGGTGTCGGCCTGGCGCCGGCGGCCTTCGTGGACGTGGGGCGTGCCTGGCGACGGCCGGGTGGCCACTCCACCGACGTCCTCGTGGATGCCGGTGTGGGACTTCGGGTCGGCGTTCCAGGCCGAAGCGGAGCGGCTCGGGCGGACGTGGCAAAGGGCCTGACGGAGGGCGGCTGGGTGTTTCAGGTGGGCTGGGAGGCCCCCTGGCCCGACACCTTCTGAGGTCGCTCGACTCCGTTGGGGCTCGCCGGGTGGTGGCTGGCGGTGGCGGGTCGGCCGCCCGAGCTTCGTCCGGGGAAAGGACCGGCCGGCTCGGGCTCACACCGGGATGCCCTTCCGGCGGGGCGGGTGTTCAGGCGCTGACCCAGCTCCAGAGAGCCCGAATGAGCTCCGTCGGGTACCATCGATCGGCTGCCGCCATGAGCGTGTCCATGGCGTCGGAGTTGGACATTCGGTCCCGAAACGAGCGGGACTCGGTCATGGCGTTCCACGTCTCGGCGAGCCCCACGATCTGACCTCCCAGGGAGATCTCGTCTCGTCGCAGGGCCTCGGGGTAGCCCGAACCGTCCAGCCGCTCGTGGTGCTGGTAGATGTACGTGATGGCCGGCCCGAGGTGGGTGAGAGGCTCCAGGATCTCGGCGCCTCGGCGACAGTGGTCCTGGATCGCACTCCGCTCCTCGGGCGTGAGCTCCCCCGGCTTCTGCACGACCCCGTCGGGCACGGCGATCATCCCGATGTCGTGGAGGAGCCCGGCCGTGCGAATGAATTCCACCTCCGAGTCGGGGAGCTCCAGGGCCCGGGCGACACCCTCGGCACAGCCTCCGACTGCCTGGCTGTGTCCCTTGAAGTGTGGGCTACGGGCTTCGAGAGCATTCAGCAGGGACGCCAGGGTCCCCGTCGTGAGCTGGCGAATCTCGCGGGTTTGCCGATTGACCTCCCTCCGGAGCCAGAGCTCGGTGGACTGGGCATACTCGTCCCGCGCGTACGCCATGAAGGCCTTGTGGGCGGATCGGGCGAGCTCCTGCAGATCCACGGGCTTGGTCACGTAGTCGGCGACTCCAGCCCGTAGCGCCGCCTGGGCCGTGGTCTCGTTTCCCACTCCGGTGACGAGGATGACGCGCATGTCGGGGTCGAACTCCGCGGCGAGCTGAGCCAGCTCCAGGCCGTCCATCCCGGGCATCTTCTTGTCCGTGATCAGGACCTTCGGGGTCTCTTTTTCCATGGCCTCGAGGGCGGCCTCTCCATTCGCGAAGGCGTGGACCTGATAGCCGGCACGCCTGAGAAAGCGCTCCAGCGACTCCCGGACGTCGTCTTCGTCGTCGACGAGAAAGAGGGGCTCGTTCTCGTAATCGGGTAGCTGAAACGTGGGGGCCGGCTCGGTCGGAGCCGGAAGCTCGGAGTCGTCGCGGGTGGCGCTCATGGCTCACGTTGGGTTGGGATCCAGCGGGGGGGAGGCCCCACCGGGTCCTCGCATGTAGGCGGACTTCCGCAAGCAGGCATCGGACGTTGGTCGACATCCCTGCAAGGCAACAGAGTAGGGGGCGGCCATGCGGTCTGTCACCTTTTTCTTGTTGGGGCTGGTCCGCCGGGGCATATTCGCTCGTCCCCCCCTCGCCGATCATCTCTTTCGGAGTGCGACGCATGGCCTATCACTTTCGAAATCTCGTCTTCGAAGGCGGAGGGGTGAAGGGAATCGCGTACGTAGGGGCTCTCGAGATCCTGGCCAGGAAGAAGATCCTGGCGGACGTGGAGCGGATCGGCGGCACCTCCGCGGGGGCGATCACGGCCGCGCTGGTGGGTCTCGGATACTCCACGAAGCAGATCCGCGAGATTCTCTGGGATCTGGACTTCAGGAAGTTCCTGGACGACAGCTGGGGCGTGGTCCGGGACACGAAGCGGCTGGTGAACGAGTTCGGATGGTACAAGGGGGACTTCTTCCGCACCTGGATCGGCGATCGGATCCGGGAGAGGACGGAGAACGAGCACACCACCTTTCGGGACGTGGATCACTGGATCCGGGAAGGAAGAAGCGAGTTCCGCCATCTCTACTTCATCGGCACCAACCTCTCCACGGGCTTCGCCGAGATCTTCTCCCACGAGCACACGCCGCGCATGCCCATCGCCGACGCCGTGCGGATCTCCATGTCCCTTCCCCTCTTCTTCACCGCCAAGCGGAGCGTCCGGGGCGACGTCTACGTCGACGGGGGCATGCTGGACAACTACCCGATCAAGCTCTTCGACCGTCGAAAGTACGTGGAGAGCCACTGCATCGAGGATCGGGACTACTACGTGGGGCACAACGAGACGCTGAAGGAGCGCGGCTTCGTCGACGAGAAGGGGATCAGCGAGTATGTCTACAACCAGGAGACCCTGGGATTCCGGCTCGATACACGGGCCGAGATCGCCGCCTTCCGGGACCAGGCCGAGCCGCCCCGCCGGGTCATCGGCGACTTCTTCGACTACGCCGGCGGGCTGGTGGGTACCCTGCTCAACGTCCAGCAGAGCATCCATCTCCACAGCGACGACTGGCACCGGACGATCTACATCGACACCCTGGACGTGGGCACGACGGACTTCGACCTGGACGAGGGCAGGAAGAAGGCCCTGGTCGAGTCGGGTCGGGACGGGACGAAGAAGTACTTCGAGTGGTACGACGGGGCACCGGACGAGGAGACCGTCTGGAATCGCCCCGTCCCGAAGGGCGAGTGAAGAGATCGACCCATCAAGGAGCGCGACATGAGCGACGCAGCGACGGCGGAGAGCCGGGCACTCATCGAGATGGCGCTGGGGGACCTGGAGCGGGAGATGAACGCCACCGAGCGGGTATTGAAACGGGTCCCCGACGACCGGTTGGACTGGCGGCCCCACGAGAAGTCCTGGACCCTGGGGGAGCTCGCGTCCCACGTGGCCAACCTTCTGAACTGGGCGAAGATGGCCATCGAGGGGGACGAATACGACATGGCCGGACCCGGATTCCCCGGTGGGCAGTCACCCGAGAGCAGCGAGGAGATCCTCGAAACGTTCTACGGCCTGAAGAGTGACGTCGTGAACGCTCTGGGGGCCGCGGACGACGCCACCATGTCGAAGCCCTGGACCCTCCGCCACGGGGATCGGGAGCTCTTCACCCTTCCCAGGGCCGCGGTGCTCCGGACCTGGAGCCTGAGCCACATGATCCATCACCGCGGTCAGCTCACCGTTTACCTGCGACTCCTGGACGTCGCCGTGCCTCCGACCTACGGGCCCACGGCGGACGAGAACCCGGGGCCGGGCTGAGCCCGCATTCCAGCTCCTACCTCTTCTTCGGTGCGAGGGACACGGCAGTCCCCGCGGCCGTCCCGATGAGCATGCTCCCCGCCTTTCCGCGCACCTCGTCGTCGATGTCGACACCGATGACGGCGCCAGCGCCGGGGCCGTGGGCCTGGTCGGGCATCGCCCGGACGGACCTGCCTCGGGAGACTCAGACGGTGGCCCAGAGCCTCCGGATGTCGGCGTGCGGGTCGTCGACCACGCGGTTCTCGTCGTCGAAGACCATGGTGGCCCGCTCGGGCGGAGCGTAGGGGCTCCAGGAGGGCAGCGTCGAGACGTCGGGGTCGCCGCTGCGGGCGAAGGCGATCCAGGCGTCGCTCATCCGGTCGGCGAGGGCCTGGGCCCGGGGGCCGCCTCCGGACATGTCCGGAGCCTTCGTCACGTTGTCGAAGGCGAAGGCGATCTCGAGGGCGTGATGGGCCAGCATCCGTCCCTCGTCCACCGGCGATTCCCAGGCGAAGAGGTACATCCACACGGGGGCGGCGCCCTGGGCAGCCTTCCGCTGGGCGAGCTGTATGGAGTCGAAGCGATAGGTTCGGTCGCTCACCATG
>JBKHJU010000065.1:0-7590 GCA_046537985.1 Longimicrobiales bacterium | reverse complement strand
GCCTGGATCTGGTGCACCGCGTCCAGGACGACCATTCCCTCGCTCACGTCGGTGGTATACGTGGCGAAATCGCCCTCTTCGGCGGTGCCTCGCCAGACCCGGAAGGTCACTGGTGCCATGGGTGCGCTCCCGTCTCGATCCGCGATGTCCGCGCCGGCGACGCTCGGTGCCGCACGACGTCAGCCCTGCTCCTCGATGATCTGCTTCAGCTCGTCCGGCATCTCGGGGATGGAGCGGCGCTCGAGTACCATGCGCCTCCCGGCCGCCGCGCCAGGGTCGCCCCCGTCCACTGCGCCGCCGTCGCGCCCGCCTGCTCCGTCCTCCGCCCTCCGGATCACGATGTTCGTTCCGGACCAGTCGGGGTCCTTTTCCGGATAGTCGTCCCGGGTCTGGGCGCCCCGGCTCTCGGTCCGCTCGATGGCGGCGCGGACCACGGCCTCCGAGACCGTGAGCAGGTTGTGGAGGTCGATCCAGGCGTGCCATCCGGGGTTGTATTCCCGATTTCCGGGGACGGAGACCTCCGCGGTTCGTTTCTCGAGGTTCTCGATCGCCCGAAGGGCCTCCTCGAGCTTCGGTCCTTCCCGGATGATTCCCGCCTTCTCCTGCATCATGGCCTGGAGATCCTGCTGGATACGCATGGGATTGTCGGGGATCGAGCCCTCTCCACTCGATCCGCCGCCGGCGGGTCCTCCCTCGCTTCCACGTCGGAAGGGCCGCAGGAGCCTCTCGGCCTCGGCCTCGATCTCCTCCGGGTCCAGGCGGGCGGGACCGTGCTCGGCGGCGTACTCGGCGGCGTGGGCTCCCGCTCGCCGTCCGAAGACCACCAGGTCGGAGAGGGAGTTTCCGCCCAGCCGGTTGGCCCCGTGGAGGCCGGAGGCGCACTCGCCGGCGGCGTAGAGGCCCGGGATCGTGGACATCTGGGACTCCGGGTCCACCCGGATTCCACCCATTACGTAGTGCGTGGTGGGGCCCACCTCCATGGGCTCCTCCGTGATGTCGATGTCGGCCAGCTCCTTGAACTGGTGATACATCCCGGGGAGCTTGCGCTTGATGTGGTCGGCTCCGTCCGGGACCTGGTCCTTGATCCAGGCGATGTCCAGAAACGCCCCGCCGTGGGGGCTTCCCCGACCCTCGGCCACCTCTTTCAGAATCCGTCGGGCCACGTGGTCCCGCGTCAGGAGCTCGGGAGGACGCCGGGCCTCGGGATCTCCCTGGCAGTAGCGCCATCCCTCCTCTTCGGTGTCGGCGGTCTGCTCCCGGTAGGCCTCGGGGATGTCGTCGAAGAGGAAGCGCCTTCCCTCGCTGTTTCGGAGGACGCCGCCTTCACCGCGAACTCCCTCGGTAACCAGGATCCCCCGGACGCTGGGGGGCCAGACCATGCCGGTGGGGTGGAACTGGACGAACTCCATGTCCATGAGCTCGGCGCCGGCGTCGAGGGCCAGGGTGTGGCCGTCCCCCGTGTACTCCCAGGAGTTGGAGCTGACGGCGTACGCCCGGCCGATCCCCCCGGTGGCCAGGATGACGGCGCCGGCCCGAAAGACCCGGAACCGCCCCCGCTCCCGGTCGTAGGCGAAGGCACCGGCGACGCGCGCTCCATCACCGTCCGCGGATCCTCCATCCTTCAGCAGACGGGTCACCGTCACTTCCATGTGGAAGTCGATGCCCTGGTGGATCCCGTGGTCCTGGAGGGTGCGGATGAGCTCGAGGCCCGTGCGGTCTCCCACGTGGGCCAGGCGGGGGTAGGCGTGCCCGCCGAAGTTGCGCTGGAGGATCCGGCCGTCGTCGGTCCGGTCGAAGAGGGCGCCCCACTCCTCCAGCTCACGGACTCGGGCCGGGGACTCCTTCGCGTGGATCTCGGCCATGCGCCAGTCGTTCAGGTACTGACCGCCCCGCATGGTGTCGGCGAAGTGGACCTTCCACGAGTCCCGTTCGTCGACGTTGGCCAGCGAAGCCGCCATTCCCCCTTCCGCCATGACCGTGTGCGCCTTTCCCAGGAGGGACTTGCAGACCACGCCCACGGACGCTCCCTCGGCGGACGCCTCGATGGCGGCCCGCAGCCCCGCCCCTCCGGCCCCGATGACCAGGACGTCGTATTCGTGGCGCTCGTACTCGGGCATCAGGGGAGCTCCCGCGTGGAACGGCCGGCACCGGGCCGCGCCGTCACAGGATCCTCCAGTCGACACTCACAGAATCCTCCAGTCGACGCTCACAGGATCCTCCAGTCGACCCACACGCCCATGGACACGAGCCGCACGTAGAGGTCGGCGAAGGCCACCCAGAAGAGGCTGAGCCAGGCCCAGAGCATGTGGCCGCGATTCAGGCAGCTGACGCCCCGATACGCCTGGAATCGAGCCGGCTTCTTCGAGATCTGGGTGAGCCCTCCTCCGATCAGGTGGCGGAGGGAGTGGCAGCCGAGGGTGTAGCCGGCGAGGAGCACGACGTTCATCGCCAGGACCAGCGTCCCGACGCCGACCCCGAACTCGGTCTGGCCCGTGGCGGGGTTCTCGAACCAGAGGGCCTTCCAGACGTCGTGCGAGAGGATGACGAGGAAGCCCAGGGCCAGATAGAGGAAGTACCGGTGGATGTTCTGGAGGATGAGGGGAAAGGAGTGCTCCCCTCGGTACCCCTTCCGGGGCTCGCCGACCGTGCACGACGGGGGGTCGGCCCAGAACGCCTTGTAGTACGCGCCCCGGTAGTAGTAGCAGGTGACCCGGAATCCCCCGGGCGCCCAGAGGATGAGGAGGGCGGGGGAGAAGATCAGCCACCCGGGCCACCAGGCGGGGCGGGGTCCGAACCAGGCGTGGCTGCTCTCGCCGAAAAGCTCCGGTGAGTAGAATGGGGAGAGATACGGCCCGGCCGTGTAGTTCACGCCCTGAAGGGCCGCCCACGTCGAGTAGACGATGAAGGCCGAAAGCCCCAGGAAGACGGCCAGGGGCTTGAGCCACCACGCGTCCCGACGAGTCGTCTGCCCGAAGGCGCGAGCCTCCGGGAGCGAGACCCGGTGCTCCTTCAAACCTGCACCCCCGACACTTCCATCCGCCACGAGCACCTCCTCCAACCGAGAATGGATGACCCCGCTGGTGGGCGGTGGATAGAATAGGATGTGTCCCCCCGGAGATGCCAGTAAGCCGGGGGGACGAGCCCCGGGAGACTGGAGAGAACGGGACCGTGAGACCGAGAGTACGTGACCGGAAGATCCACAAGAGAGGAAGGGAGGACAGGAAGATGAAAGAATCCCGCGAGGATTCGGTGGGCGCCGACGAAGACGCGGAATCCACTCGTCGCGGCGTGGGACCGAAGGCGTGGGAGCGAAGAAAGTTCGTCCGGACTCTGTTCGGAGGGGTCGGAGCGGTGGGAGTGTCCGGAGCAGCGCTGGACTCCCCGGATCCCCGCCAGGTCTCGCCCATCGGCCGCCTGGACCACGCCGCGATTCCCATCCGGAACGTGGACGAGATGATCGCATTCTACCGGGCCTTCGGCTTCGAGGTGCGGGACGGAGATTCCATCGTCTCGATCTACTTTCGAGACCAGAAGATCAACTTCCACCGGCCAGCGCTATGGCGGGAGGATTCCTTCAACCTCCGGGCTTCCGCCGCACGACCCCCGTGCGGAGACTTCTGCTGGATCTGGGAGGGGACCGACGCAGCTCTGCGCGAGAGACTGGACCGGGCCGGCGCCGACGTCGTGGCGGAGGGAGAGCGCGAGGGTGGACGAGACGGCGGAAGGGCCGTCGGCCGGAGCGTGTATACCCGGGACCCCGACGGGAATCTCCTGGAGTTCATCCGGTACTGACCATTGTTACGGATCCAGCGCCTCCCAGGCGGCGGCCTCGATGCGTGCCGGGATGGCCGAGTCCCGCGTGGATCGAGGTATGCCGGTCCGCCAGTCGGGGGCGACGCCCCGGGAGCGGTTGCGACGGAGGAGGCGATGGAGGGGATGGAGGGGGGAGGGAGTCTCGCGTCCCGGCTCCGGCACCTCGGCGAGGGCCGTCCCCTTCGGCGTGAAGAAGACGACCCGGCCGTCGCGGTCGCAGCAGACGCTCCAGCCGTCCTCGTGCACCCGGCGGTGATGACGGCGGCAGAGGAGCACCAGGTTGTCGAGGGCCGTGCGTCCGCCGTCCGCCCAGTGCTCGATGTGGTGGGCGTCGGCGAATCGGAGCCCGCAGCCCGGGAAGCGACATCCCCGGTCCCGGACCTCGAGGGCCCGGCGCAGAGCGGGAGGCACGGTCCGGGTCCTCCGTCCCACGTCGAGGACGTCACCGAGGCCGTGGCGGGAGTCGAGGGCCAGGGAATCGGGGGTGGCGGAGGGTGAAGCATCGCCTGCCCCGTGCCGCACCTCCACGACGCTGGCGTCACAGGTCAGCCTGCGGGCAGTTTCCGCGGAAACCGGAGTGCCGTCTTCCAGCTCGGAGCGGGGGGAGGGGGCGTGAGATGCGGGGTGCGCAGGGCGAGTGCCCTCGATCCTCGTCTCCAGCGCCCTCTCCGTCACGTGCAGCATCACCTGATACCGCTCGGCCCGGGAGCCGCTGACCGGAACGCGGATCGAAGCGTCGTCGCCGAAGCCCGCCGCCAGCGCCCGCTCGGCGAGGAGCCCGACGGCGTCGGCCCGGAGCTGGGCGGGCTCGGGAGTGGGGTCGTCGTCGCGTCCGTCGCGTCCGTCGCGTCCGCTGGTCATCCTCCGCGCCGTCGGCTCGCGGGCCGCCACATCGTCGTCCGTCACGTCGTCGTTCGCGGCGCTCCGAAACAGGGCGTCGCTCGCCGCCTCCACGGCCCGCATCAACACCGCGCCGACCTCGGCGGGCAGACGCCCCCGCACCACGTACATCCCGTCCTCGTCGGGGAAGACCGAGAAGGTGCGGGAGCGGTGACGGGCCCGCTCCCGCTTGTCCTCGTCCTCGTCCCACCGCTCGAGCTCCTTCCAGCTCCGGATCAGCCGCTCGAGCCGTGCGGCCGAGGCGTGACGGGCGAGCTCCAGCAGCTCGGCCTCGTTGTCCGGGGTGGCGGCCCGGGTCAGCGCCCGGACCTTGGAGAACGACAGCTCGCCCCGGCCCATGGCCTCGGAGATGAGCGGCAGCTCTTCCAGGGCCCGGGCCACCCGCACCCGCTCGTTGGCCGTGTTGCGGGTGATGCCGATCCGCCACGCCAGCCACTCGGCGCACGAGCCGAAGCCCTCCTCGGCCCAGTCCTCGTGACGATCGCACTCGGCCACGGCCCGCAGGAACTCCCGCGTCGCCGCCGAGATCTCGGCGTAGAGGATCGCCACCCGGTCCATCCGCCGGAGGCGGGCGTCGGCGGCGCAGTCGGTGTCGGCGTCCCACTCCATTGCACTCGTCGGATTCGCCACGCCCTTCAGCCCCATGACATCCTCGACTTCCATCCCTTTCATCCTCCCCGTCCCCTCCATCATCCCCTCCCAAGCACAGTCCACACAAAGACTTCGGTGCTGCCACCCGTAATCTAAGAGGCGATTTCGGGGCGCTCTGTGCGGCCGCTGGACGCCCGGGGCGGGGTCGGCGAGACATCGGGCGAGGGACGCCGGGAGGAGGGGCGTGGAGGGAGCCGGGAGGAGGGCCGCGGGGCGCGGATCAGGAGGGTCTCGGATGACCCCCAGCCCGTCCCCCGAAATCCGTCCATGTCCGGATGGGACAGATCTGTGTCTGGATCGGACGGAATACGGCTGGGGACTCGATGATTCGGTCCGACCATCCAGGTAACCCTCGATCACCGACCGCGATGTCGAACTTCTGGGACTGCGAGGAGTACCGGAATCACGAAGCTCGAGACGCCCCGTACGGCTGCCGAACCCTGGGGACCGGCTCGACGAGATCCAATCCTGGAAAAGAGGAGAAGAGGATGGCGACGTACACCTGCGAGAAGTGTGGCACCAGCGTGAACGTGACGTGCGCCGAGTGTGGAGCCGACCTCGTCGACGACACCATCACCACCGACGCCGGCGATGAAATCCAGGTCAGCAAGTGCCCCAACGGCCACGGGATGATCAAGTCACCCCAGTGCTGTGCGCAGGACATGACCTGCGCCGCGTAGGCGCGTCGGACGTTTGCTCCGGCCTCTCCAGACTCGGGGCCCCTTCGTTGAACCGACCGTGCGCCCCGGGGGGGCCCACCCGGGGGCCGCGGTCGGCACGCGGCGGCGGACGCGCAAGACGAGATCGGAATCGGCCTCGCCTGCGGCGTGGGGCTCTACCTCTTGCAGGAGTTCGACGTGGACGGCGTGAGGTCCCTGGCGGCACGGAACCCGCCGACGCTTACGTCCCCCTTTCGCTCCAGACCGGAGTCATTCGAGCCCCTCTCACCTGCTGAGAGCGAACGGGTTGGAGACTCGATGCTCCAGGGGAAGCTGCGGGCCGAGGGAGCCGGAGGGATCGCCCGGGCCGGCGAAAGCGCCCATCCAGACGATTCTGTAGATTCCGCTCGGGTCCTCCCGGTCCCATCGCGGACCGGTCCGGGTTCCGGGCAACCCTCCCGAAACGTGCAACGTGTCGAAGAACGACTCTCCGGGATCGACGACGATGGGCGGACTGATGCAGAGGAGGAGGTTCGGTATCCATGTGGATTCCCAATCGAGTCCCTCCAGACGATCCAGCCTCAGCGAAATGCCACCCTGACAATTGGGGATGTGGACCGTCCGGCCCGTCCTGTTCTCGAAGGTGTACGGGATCTCCGTGGAGAGCCACTCGTCGCCCTGGAGTTCCAGCTCGTACCCCTGCTCCTCCGTCCGAATCAGGGGATCGTCGGGATCGAATGGACCGACGGTGGAATCGCACCCACCGAGAAGGACCAGGACGAGACCCAGGAATCCCGTCGCTCGCACGCTTCGTTCGGCGGTCTGGCAGCTCACGTCGATCCCGCGGTTGAGGTGACCCGTCGAGGAGGGTGGCTCCCAAATACAACGTTTCGATTCCGGCGAGCGTGACAGGAGCGTGATTCGCCGGGCCGTTCGGCCGCCTGGGAGGCCGCGCTCCGGGCTTGGACGGACCGGATTCGGACCTCATCCCACGGTGGCCATGATGGATCATCCCCCGGAGGAAGGCCCGCCGCCGGCAAAAGGCCCCCGGCTGGACGCGCTGGCTGACCGTGGCTCTGGTCGTGCCGGGTCTCGCGTTCGTATGGAGTCGGCCCTCCCGGCCGGACTCCGGTTCAAAGACCGATCCCCAGCCTCGATGACCGTGGACGGCCTCGACTATCCGGTGCGGGGCATCTCGCCGGTGCTCCCCTCCAGGGATCTCGGGCCCTGAGGCGAAGTACGGGCGGGCTGGGGTGAAGCCCTGAAACGCCCTGGAAAGAGGCCTCGAAAGAGGGAAGGGAGGGGCTTCCTCGCAGGAATGCCTTGGAATACCTTGGGATTTGGCGGACGGGAGGGGGAACGCCTTGAGCCTTTCGCCTGAATGATCGCCTAAATCCTGAAGAGGTGCATTCGAAAGGACGGGAATGGATCCGAACAATCTCTGCAATAGAAGTATTTAGGAACCCAGGGCGCTTAGCTCAGCCTGGTCAGAGCGCCTCCCTTACAAGGAGTCTGAGCGCCTTCCCGCCTCGTTTCATCAAGTCTCATATCGCTTGCAGCACAGGGC
>JBKHJU010000064.1:0-7609 GCA_046537985.1 Longimicrobiales bacterium | reverse complement strand
TCATGAGTCCGTTCCAACCGAATCCCGCCGGGAAGAACCCCACCGCGAACGATCGCTCCGACGCCAGAGCTCCCATCGATCTCATCGACGAAGCGGAGCGCTTCGGGGCCCGCAACTACGCCCCCCTCCCCGTGGTCCTGACCCGGGGAGCGGGCGTATGGGTCTGGGACGTCGAGGGAAAGCGCTACCTGGACATGTTGAGCGCCTACTCGGCGCTGAACCACGGACATCGGCATCCCGCCGTCCTCGAGGCCGCCCGGGCCCAGATGGAGGCCCTGACCCTCACCTCCCGGGCCTTCCACAACGACCGGATGGGTCCTCTCCTCCGGGATCTCTGCCGGGCCACCGGGCACGAGCAGGCCCTTCTCATGAACACGGGAGCGGAGGCCGTGGAGACGGCCATCAAGATGGTCCGGAAGTGGGGCTACCGGAAGAAGGGGGTTCCCGAGGGCCGGGCGAAGATCGTGGCGTGCGAGAACAACTTCCACGGTCGGACCACGACCATCGTGGGCTTCTCCTCGGAGCGCCAGTACCGCCGGGGATTCGGGCCCTTCACGCCGGGATTCGAGCTGGTCCCCTACGGCGACCTCGACGCCCTGGACGGCGCACTCGACGAGCAGACCGTCGGCTTCCTCGTGGAGCCGGTACAGGGAGAGGGTGGGGTCGTGGTGCCCCGCGAAGGGTACCTGGCCGGCGCGTACGCCCTCTGCCGGGAGCGGAACGTGGCATTCATGGCCGACGAGATCCAGACCGGCCTGGGCAGGACCGGACGGCTCCTCTGCTGCGAGTGGGAGGGCGTGCGACCCGACATCCTGATGTTGGGCAAGGCGCTGGGGGGTGGGGTCTATCCCGTCTCGGCGGCCCTGGCCGACCGGGAGTACATGGACGTCTTCACTCCCGGGGACCACGGGTCCACCTTCGGGGGAAACCCCCTGGGATCGGCCATCGCCGCGGAGGCCCTTCGGGTGATCCTGGATGACGACTACGCGGGGAGAGCCGACGAGGTGGGACGCTGGTTCATGGGGCGGCTCCGGGAGCTGGATTCTCCCCACGTCCGGGAGGTCCGGGGCCGGGGACTGCTGATCGGCGTGGTGGTCCACGACTCCTCCGGCCCGGCCCGGCCCTTCTGTCAGCGGTTGATGGAGCGGGGAATCCTGGCCAAGGAGACACACGAGCAGGTCATCCGCTTCGCCCCACCGCTGATCGTCACCCGCGACATCCTCGAGGACGCCGTGACGGAGATCGCCGAGGTCCTGGAGGCACCGAACGGGTGAGGGGCGGAGGCGTGAGCGGAGAGTCGATGGCGGAACCCACGTCGGGAACCTCGCCGGAATCCGGGCCGGGGCCCACACCGGATTCCACGGACTCCCGCGTCGTCGACCTTCTGTCCGGGCCCCGGGCCCTCCTGGCCCTGGCAATCCTCCAGGTCGCCATCGCCCTCCTCGTCTGGGAACCCTTTCCCGCCGGGATCTGGCACGACGACGGGGTCTACCTCCTCCTGGGTCGAGCCCTGGCCGAGGGCGAGGGGCTGAGCTATCACGGCGTCGCCGGGGCCTATCCCGCTCCCAAGTTTCCTCCCGTCTACCCCTCGGTCCTGGCGGGGCTCTGGCTCCTTCTTCCCGACGTCGGAGCCGTCACCGCGGCCGCCGGGATCCTGAACCTGGCCTTTCTGGTGTGCGGCTGCCTCGTCTTTTTCCATCTCCTCCGCGCGCACCTGGGCATGGACCCCCTTGCGGCGGCGGGCCTCGCCGCCCTTGCCTGGGCACCGGTTCCCGTCTGGCGGAGCGCCCTGGTGCCCTTCTCCGAGCCCCTCTTTCTGCTCCTGCTGACCGTGGGCCTGCTCCTGGCGTGTCGACTCGAGGGGCGGTTCTCCAGGGAGAAGACCGGGGTGTCCATCACGGGAACGGGCACGGGCCAGGGCAAGGACAAGGGCACGGGAACGGGCAGGGGCCGCTGGCCGTGGGGGCGTCCGGACGGGGGTCCGATCTGGGCCGGCCTCGTCTTTGCCATGCTGGCGGCCATCCACGTGCGCACCGTCGGGGTCGCCCTGGTCGCGGCCGTCGTCGTCGTGCTGTGGGCGGCGGGGAGGAAGCGGACCGCCGGGTTCACGCTGGGGACCGTCGGGGTGGGCATGCTCCCCTGGATCGTATGGTCGACCCGGGCGAACGGGCGGATCCCCGAGTCCCTCCGGGACGTTCTGGGATCGTACGGATCGTGGCTCCTGGAGCAGATCGCGGCCTACCCCGAGGCGTACCTCGCGAGCCTCCACGCCCGGGCGTCGGACATCCTGGATCGGGTCCTGACGATCCTGCTTCCGGCGCCGTCCGGCTGGGAGCCGTGGGTCGGCGACTTTCGCATCGGGGCTCTCGTTCTCTTCGTCCCCGCCTTCCTCCTGGGCCTCGATCGAATCTGGACGCGGAGCCGGGCCGTCGTGCTCTTCCTCTTCATATACCTCGTCGTCATCTGGCTCTGGCCGTTTCAAGCGACCCGGCTCCTGGTCCCCCTCGTCCCCGTCCTCCTCCTCGTGGTGACGGCGGGATTTCTCTGGTCGAAGGCGGAGGGCGGGGCGGAAGGGGGGCGAGAGGAGGGACACGACGCCGAAACCAATCCGGAGGGGCCCACGGAGCCGATCTCCCCGAAGGTCGTTCGGGGATGGCGGAGGGTGGGGGTGGCGTGGGTCGTCCTCCTTTCCACGGCCACGGCCTGGAATCTGGGTACCGGATGGGCCGGCGCCGGCTACCGCGTCAACACGGGCGCGCTGGCCCGGACCGTCCAGGCCGTGGACGAGGCGACTCCTCCCGACGCGGTGGTGGGCGCCCCGGAGTTCTGGGCGGCCATTCCCCTCCACGCGGGTCGGACCGGCGCCCCTTCTGCCCGATTCCTTCCGGTCCGCTCGGGAGGCGACGGGCCCTCCTGGGGCACGCCCGGGGAGCAGCACCGGATCTGGGCGCTCACGGGGATCGATCACCTGGTCCTGGAGCAGCGCGGAGCCATTCACGGCGAGGCCCTGGACGACGTGGTGGAGGCGTGTGGGCCAGCGGCTGTTCAGGGCCTGGCCTCGTGGCCCGAGGGACGTCTGGTTCGATTGGGGTGGGACGCCGAGTGCCGAAGCCGCCTGGGCGTTCCCTGAGGGAGCGTTGACGGAGGTTCAGGGGTGGCGGCCGGCGGTCGACCCCTCCTCTCGCCTCTCCGGTCTCACCACTCGATCTGGCCTTCCAGAGCGGTGTCGATCTCCTCGTCCGTCCCGCCCTCCAGGAGAAGTTTCTCGATCTTCTCGTAGAGGAACCGGCGGGCCTTCGGGTCCCGGACGTCCAGGCCGTAATGGTTGATCAGCAGTGTCTGGTGCTGGAGCCAGTCGGCCCAGCAGCTCTGGCAGATCTCGGCCTGGATCCGTTCGCCGAGCTCGTTCCGGAAGGGGGGCTTGGCCAGGGAATCCCCTTTCTCGCCGCATCGGGTGCAGGTGATCTGGTCCACGGGGGAGCTCGAGGTCGCGGGTGTTCGTCGGCGAACGCCGGCGCATTGCCGGCGCTGCCCTCGCGTCGCGGTGACGGGCCGGCGGGCTCCTGGGAGCCGGAGCCGGATCCGGAAAGACGTACCCGACCTCCGGGCGGCGGATCCCCGGTCCTTCCTGGCTACTCCGTCTCGACCAGGGCCTGGTAGACCAGTCTCTTGAACTGCTGGCGGAAGGTCACGTCCCGATTCGGGCGGATCTGGATCATGAAGATTCCGACGAGATCTTCGGCGGGGTCCACCCAGAAGGAGGTGCCGCCCACCCCGAACCAGTAGTAGTTGCCCACCGAGCCCGGCATCCCGTCGGGTCCCAGCTCCGTCTTCACCGTGAAGCCGAGGCCGAACCCCCATCCCGGGTCCAGGAAGCTGGTGGGCATCCCTTCTTCGAGGTGGTTCACCGTCATCAGGTCCACCGTCTTCGGGCTCAGGATCCGGGTCCCGTCCAGCTCGCCGCCGTTCAGGAGCATCTGGGCGAAGCGGGCATAGTCCCGGGCCGTGGACACGAGTCCGCCTCCGCCCGAGAGGAAGGTCGTCGGCTCCCGGAAGCTCACCGTGTCGCCCGGGGCCAGCGTCCCCGCGCCGTCGGCGTGCCCGTACATCCGCGCCAGGCGGTCGTGCTTCGAGGCGGGAACGTGGAAGCCCGTGTCGTCCATCCCCAGGGGCCCGAAGATACGCTCTACCAGGAAGGCGTCGAAGGACTGGCCCGAGACCACTTCCACCAGGCGCCCGAGCACGTCGGTGGAGACGCTGTAGTGCCAGCGGGTGCCCGGCTGATGGACCAGGGGGATGGAGCCCAGCTCCTCCACCATGGCCTCGAGGGTGGGCTGATCGAGGACCCCCCGCTCCCGGTAGATCCGATCCACCGAGGTGTTGGAGAAGGCGCCGTAGGTCAGGCCGGAGGTGTGGCGGAGGAGATCCCGGATGGTGACGGGTCGGCGGGCCGGCTCGGTGGGAATCTCGCCTTCCGACGTGGCTTCCGGCCGTCGAGCCACCGGTCGATCCGCGAGCTCCGGCAGGTAGCGCCCCACGGGATCGTCGAGGAAGAAGTGACCCTCTTCCCAGAGCATCATCACCGCCACGCTGGTGACGGGCTTCGTCATGGAGTAGATGCGGAAGATGTCGTCGACTTCCATGGGATCGCCGGCCTCCACGTCCCGCATTCCCCAGACGTCCGCATACGCCACCCGGCCGTCGCGGAGCACCATTCCCACGGCGCCGGCCATCCGTCCTTCGTCCGCGTATGCGCCGAACACCTCGGCGATCCGCGCCAGTCGCTCCGACGAGAGTCCCACCTCCTCGGGGGCGGCCGGAGTGAGCTGGGCCGACACGGGCGTGGCGAGGACGCTCGCCGCCAGCGCGAAGGTGCCGATTCCGGGGAAGCTTCGGAGTCTGGACATGGTTCGTGTCCCAACGTTTCGAGGTCGAGATCTGTCGTGATAGCGGGTCGATCGCGTGACTGCCCGCTCGGGTGGCCGGTCGGCGCTTTCGACCGATGCCGGCACACAGTATCCTTGGAAACTCCGGTGCGCGAGTCGGGACGATCAGGCATTCTCCCGTGGGGAGGCAGGCGCCCGGAGAGGACCTGTCCGGTCGGGTTCGCTTCGGGAGTCGGGACACAGGATCCCTCGTGGCGGAAACGTGTACCGCGATACATACTTACAGCCTATTTTGGTCATATTCTCATTCTCACCACCGCCGTTCGGCACCCGGCGCGGATCGGGCTCATCCAGGAGGTCTTGTTGAAGTCGAGCGACGTCGAATCTCGAGCAGCAGCACCGCGGTTCGTCCGGGACCTCCTGATCGC
Organism: Longimicrobiales bacterium; assembly: GCA_046537985.1. Classification (GTDB taxonomy): domain Bacteria; phylum Gemmatimonadota; class Gemmatimonadetes; order Longimicrobiales; family Gaopeijiaceae; genus JBKHJU01. The sequence continues at coordinate 2,295 of JBKHJU010000064.1, read as the reverse complement.
CCTGTTCCTCTCGGTAGCGACCCCCTTCGCCGTCGCCGCCCAGGCCCAGAGCGACGACATTCCGAGACTGCCCGACGGTAGGCCGAATATGAACGGGATCTGGCAGTCCCTGGGCAATCACCACTGGGACATCGAGCCCCACCAGGCTCGGGCCGCTCTCCAGATTCGGGAGGGGCCCGTGGACTCCATTCCATCCGCCGAGATGGTGCCGCTCGGGACGCTGGTCTCGGTGCCGTCGGGGTGGGGGATCGTGGAAGGAGGAGAGATCCCCTACACGCCCGAGGCGCTGGAGCGCCGGAACGAGAACCGGGAACGCTACGTCGAGCGGGACCCGGTGATCAAGTGCTACCTGCCCGGGGTGCCCCGGGCCAACTACATGCCCTTCCCGTTCCAGATCTTCCAGAGCGGGCAGAAGTTCTTCATCGCCTACGAGTACGCCGGGGCGGTGCGCGACGTCTATCTGGAGGATCCGGGCCCGCCCGAGGTGGACTCCTGGATGGGGCAGTCGGTGGGCCGCTGGGAGGGAGACACCTTCGTGGTGGACGTGGAGGGCTTCAACGGCCAGCAGTGGCTCGATCGGGCGGGCAACCATCACAGCTACGCCCTCACGGTGGAGGAGCGCTGGACCATGATGGGCCCGAACCACATCCAGTACGAGGCCACGCTGGAGGACCCCGACACCTATACGCGGCCGTGGACGATTCGCGTGCCCCTGTACCGGCACGTGAATCCGAATGCCCGACTCGGTCAGTTCAAGTGCGTCCCGTTCGTCGAGGAGCTGTTGTACGGCGATCTTCGGAAGACGCCCGTCGATTCGGAGGAGGACCAATGAGCGTGCCCCCGCCCCTGCGTTCCGCCACTCGATTCCTCGCGATGGGCCTGGCCGTGGCGATGCTGGCGCCGGTTGCGCCCGCGGCGGCCCAATCGTCCGGAAGCTCCGACTACGAGCCGCCGACGACGATCTTCGGCCAGCCCGATCTCCAGGGGAACTGGACCAACTCCACGATCACTCCCATGCAGCGTCCCGAGGAGTGGCAGGAGTTCGGGCTGGTGCTGCCCGCCTCCGTGGTGGACAGCCTGGAGAGCGAGGCCGTCGCCGAGTTCCAGGAAGGCCTCGAGCCCAGCGACCCGGACCGTCCGGCTCCCCCCGTGGGTGGAGACGGCTCCACCGGGGCCGCCGGAATGGTGGGCGGATACAACCGGGTCTATATCGACCCCGGGTATACGGTGGCCCGGGTGAACGGTGAGCCCAGGAGCTCCCTCATCACCCATCCCGAGGACGGGCGCGTTCCCGAGCTCACGCAGGGGGGCCAGGCCTCGCGGATGTCGAATTTCGGCGGCCGGGGGAGCTTCGGGCCGTACGACCATCCCGAGCTTCGACCCCTGGGGGAGCGCTGCATCCTCTCCTTCGGCTCCCAGCCCGGGCCGCCCCTGCTTCCCAACGGGTTCTACAACAACAACGCGACCATCGTCCAGTCCCCGGATCACGTGATGATCATGTCCGAGATGGTCCACGATGTGCGGGTCGTCCACCTGGGGGACGTCGACCCGCCCCCCGATCACATCCGCCCGTGGTTCGGCTTCTCCCGCGGCCACTGGGAGGGGAACACCCTCGTGGTGGAGACGACCCGGATCCACCCCGACAACCGGGTCCAGGGCGTCTCGCCCTCGGACCGGATGAAGGTGACGGAGCGCTTTACACGGGTCGCGGACGACGGGATCCTCTACGAGTTCACCGTCGATGACCCGGTGAACTTCACGGAGGCGTGGGGCGGTCAGGTCCCCATGAACGCCCTGGAGGGGCAGATCTACGAATATGCCTGTCACGAAGGGAACTACGCCCTCCAGAACGTTCTGAGCGGGGCGCGGTATCAGGAAAGGATGGAAGCACAGGAAGCGGAGCAGGAAGGTGACTCCAGGGAGCCGTGAGGGAGCCCGAGCGGATCGCTGCCGGGGCGCGGCCTTGACGCCACGGGTCACGACATCGCAACCAGGAGCCCTTAACCGAGGTGAACCGAACATGAAATCGCGACTCATCTATGGAATCTCGGCTGTCGTGGCCGCCGGTGTCCTGATCTATGCGGCCCCGGCCGTGGCGCACCATGCCTTCGGTGCCGAGTTCGACCCGGACGCCCCGATCCGCCTGGAAGGCGAGGTGGTGCGCCTCGAGTGGGTGAACCCCCACTCCTGGATCCACCTCGAGGTGGAGACCGAGGACGGGGGCAGCGAGGTCTGGATGGTGGAGGGCGGAACGCCCAACGTCCTCCTTCGCCGGGGGCTGCGCCGGGACTGCCT
>JBKHJU010000063.1:0-7618 GCA_046537985.1 Longimicrobiales bacterium | reverse complement strand
GCCCTCGACCGGCGGGTCCTGGAGGTCCTGCGGCAGATGGGGCTGGACCTCGTGCCCGTGGACCTTCCGGACGGCCTGCCCACCGAAGCCCTGAGGGTCATCCTCTTCGCCGAGGCCGGCGCCGCCTTCGACCAGCTCACCCGCTCGGAGCGGATCGACGAGCTGGGAAGGCAGGACGAGGGGGCCTGGCCCAACGTTTTCCGGGCCGCCCGCTTCATTCCCGCCGTGGAGTACATTCAGGCGAACCGCATCCGGACCCGGATCCTCCGGGAGCTGGAGACATCGCTGGAGGGCGTCGACGCACTGGTGACGCCCTCCTACGCCGACCCGGTCCTGCTCATGACGAACCTCGCGGGTCATCCCGCCGTCCTGGTACCCAACGGCTTCGAGGACGACGGCACGCCGGTGGGAATCACCTTCGTCGGTCGGCTCTGGGGCGAGGCCGACATCCTCGCCCTGGCCCGTGCCTACCAGGACGAGACCGGCTTCCACCGGAGCCGCCCTCCTCGTTTCGGTTGAGCCTTCCCCGGCGGCGGGGCGCCCTACCGGGTCCCGAACCCTTCACCCGATCCAATCCTCGGCACCCAACGCTTTTCGTCCGGATCCTGTCCAACAGTTGCGGCCGGCCGTCGCAGCGCCGGTCCGCTGGAACCGGATCAGGAGAGGAGCGACCCGATGAAACATGGACGGTCCCGCCGGCGGACCCGGCCGGCCAGGATCCCGATGATCGTGGGAGGCGTGCTGTGGCTCCTGGGAGGCGGGAGCTCCCTCGTCGCTCAGGAGGGGGCGGATGTCCCTTCCACCGACGGCGGAGCCACGGAGCCTTCGTCGGGTGCCGCACGAGCCGCTGAAGAGGTGCGGGAGATCACCCTGGACGAGGCGCTGGAGACGACCCTCGTCCGGAGCCCGGCCCTCGATCAGGCCCGGGCGACGGTGCAGACGGCCGCGGCCCAACGGCTGGGCTCCTGGGGCGGGTATCTCCCCGACGTCTCCTTCGGGTACGGATACTCCCGGTCCTCGGGCTCGGGGCGCCTGGATCCCACGGGCCAGACCATCACCAACCAGAGCTACTCGAGCCAGCTTCGGAGCAGCCTCACCCTCTTCGACGGATTCGGCCGTGAGCGGGACCTGGAGAGCGCGAGGCTCGGGGTTCAGGCCGCCGAGACGGACTACGATGCCCGGCGGTTCGACGCCCTCCTCCAGGTGAAGACGGCGTTCTACAACGCGGTGGCCGGTCAGGACCGGGTGACGGTCGAGCAGGATCGGGTGGCCCGGCAGGAGGAGCAGCTCGAGTTCGTCCGACAGCAGATCCGCGTGGGACAGGCCACGCGTTCCGACACCCTGCGGACCCGGGTGGACCTGAACAGCGCCCGTCTGGCCCTTCTCGAAGCCGAGAACCAGGCCCGCGCGGCCGAGTTCTCCCTGGCCGAGTCCATGGGGGTCACCGAGCGGGTGCGCCCGGTGCCGGAGGAGACCCTCGACACGGCGCCCCTCTCACTCGAGCGGGAGGCTCTGGTCCGGTTCGCCGTGGATCGGGCGCCGGAGATACGGACGGCCGATCTGGATGTGGCGGCGGCCGAGGCCGGGGTGTCGGCCGCCCGCTCGACGTACTGGCCCTCCCTCTCGGTATCGGGGGGGATGGACTGGCGCAACAACACCTTCCCGCCGGGGAACGGGAGTTGGTCCTTCTCCGTGTCGGGGAGCATTCCCGTCTTCAACGGGCTTCAGCGTGAGACGGGCGTCGACCGGGCCCAGGCCCAGGCCTACCAGGCTCGGGCCCAGCACCGCGCCGCCGAGCTCGCGGTCCGGTCCGAGACCCAGAACGCGTACGACCAGATCGAGACGGCCCTCGCCGGCCTCGAGCTTGCCGAGGAGAGCGTGGAGGCCGCGGAGGAGGACCTCCGGGTCACCCAGCAGCGCTTCCGCCTGGGGGTGGCCACCACCCTGGATCTGCGCTCCGCCGAGATCGCGCTCCGGCAGGCCGAGGTGGACCTGATCCGGAGGCGGTTCGACTACCAGGTGGGGATCGCCCGCCTGGAGAGCCTCCTGGGAATGGAGCTGGAAGAGGTGCACGCTGCAGCGACGTCCGGCCGGGCGCTCCCGTCCGCGACGGACGCCATGGAAACGGATGCCATAGAATGAATTCGACGAACAGGAGTTCAGTGAATCCACATCGGAGGGTCGCCGCGATTGCGACGGCGGCGACAGCGCTTCTCCTCGCCTCGTGCGGGGGCGGCCAGGAAGACGAGTCGGGCCAGCTCACCCTCGAGGAGAGCGTGGTGACCCGAGGGAGCCTCGAGTCCAGCGTGGAGGCGTCCGGCACCGTGGAGCCGATCCGCTCCGTGGAGGTCCGGACCCAGGCCTCGGGCGAGATCCTCCGGATGCCGGTGGACCTGGGCGGCGAGGTCGGGATCGGGGAGCTCCTGGTGGAGATCGATCCCCGGGACGAGGTGAATGCCCTGGAGCAGGCCCGGGCCGACCTGGAGCGCTCCGAGGCCGAGCTCACGGTGGCCCGGAGCCGTCTCGATCGGATGCAGGCCCTCCGGGACTCGGGGGTCGTCACCACCGAAGAGTACGAGAGCGCGCTGGTCTCCCATGCCAACGCCCGCTCCGCATTCGTGCGGGCCGAGACCCAACTCGAGCTCGCCGAGGACCAGCGGGCCGACGCGGCGGTCACTGCGCCCATCTCCGGCACGATCATCCAGAAGAACGTGGAGGAGGGTCAGGTGGTGACCGGGACCCGCGATCTGACGGGGGGGACGGTCCTCTTCGTCCTGGCGGATCTGGCCAACGTCCAGGTCCGGACCCTGGTGGACGAGTCGGAGATCGGGGGTGTGCAGCCCGGCCTTCCGGCGTCCATCACCGTGGAAGCGTACCCGGAGCGGACCTTTCAGGGCGAGGTGCTCCAGGTGGAGCCCCGGGCGACGGTGGAGCAGAACGTGACCATGTTCGCCGTGCTGAGCCGGATCTCCAACGACGAGCGGCTGCTCAAGCCGGGGATGAACGCCAACGTGGAGATCGTCCTGGGCGAGCGGACGAACGTCCTGAAGCTGGCCAACGGGGGTGTCAAGATGCCCTCCGAGGCCCAACAGCTCGTCTCGGCCATCGGCATGGATCCGGCCGTGCTGCAGCAGCGGGTGCAGGGGGCGAGCGCTCCGACCGAGGACGCCGAGGCCGGGGAGGGACCGTTGGACCTCCGGAACGGGGACACGGCGAGGGAGACGACCGGCGGGGCGGCCGGGGCGAGCGACGGCCCCGAGGACGGAGACCTTCCCTCTCTCGACGAGCTGGCATCCATGTCCCGGGGGGAGCGCCGGGAGCTCATGCAGTCCCTCGACGCCCAGCAGCGCCGGGAGCTCATGTCCCGCATGCGCGAGAGGGGCGGGTTCGCCGGGCCGAACGGACGAAGTGGCGGTGGCGGGGCCCGACCGTTCGCCGACGGGCCGGGAGGGCCTCCCCCGGGTGCCTTGCCCGGAGGAGCCGGAGCGGGGGGTCGGGCGCGCGCCACCGATCGCTCCAGCCCCCGGGACGCCTTCGCCTTCGTGCGGACGGCCGAGGGTGGGCTCGCGCTGAAGCCGATTCGGGTGGGGCTGTCCAGCTGGGAGGAGACGGAGATCCTCGCGGGGCTCGAGGAAGGAGACACCGTGGTCAACGTCCCTCTCGCCCTCGTCCAGCAGGGCGAGATGCTCGACCGGTTCCGCTCGCGGATGCCCGGTCTCGGGGGCTTTTGAGGTGAACACGTGGCCGAGGGTGGCGGGATCGAGGATCGGCGACACTCCGGTCCGCGGGGGTGCCTGAATGCGCGGCCAGGGCCTCACCGTGGAGATTCTCAGGGTGGCGCTGGATTCCATCCGCTCCAACAAGCTCCGCTCGGGCCTCACCATGCTGGGGATCGTCATCGGCATCGGCGCCGTGATCACCATGGTGGCGCTGGGTGAGGGTGCCCAGGCCCAGGTCGAGGAGCAGATCGCCAGGATGGGCACGGACGTGCTGACGGTCCAGGCGGGTCAGGGTTGGTTCCGTCGCGGCGGGAGCCGGGACGCGGCCTTTCTCACGTTGGAGGATGCCGAGCAGGTCCTCCGGGAGGCCTCCAGCATCTCCGATGTGGCTCCCCGGATGGATGAGTCCTATCAGGTGGAGCTCGGTCCGGTGAACGGCAATTTCCGGGTGGTCGGAACGAGCCCGTCGTACCCGAGCGTGTCCCACTCGGAGCTGGCCCTGGGCCGATTCTTCAACGAAGAGGAGAACCGGGGTCGGCGCCGGGTCGCGGTCCTGGGCTCCGCCATCCCCGAGGCCCTGGGATTGCAGGCCGTCGAGCTTCTCGGTCGGACGCTCCTCATCCGGAACGTGCGCTTCGAGGTGGTCGGGATCATGGAGGAGCGGGGCTCCCAGGGACCGGGCCCGAGCCAGGACGATCAGGTGTTCGTTCCCGTCAACACGGCCCGCTTTCGCCTGATGGGCACCGAGCGAATCGGCTCCTTCGACGCCCAGGTCGCTCCGGGCGCCCCCATGGATCTGGCCACCCTCCAGATCGAGGAGTCCCTGAGACGGGCCCACCGGCTCCGTCCCGGCGACGAGAACGACTTCTGGATCCAGAACCGGACTGATCTCCTGACCACCTTTCAGGAGACGAGTCAGACGTTCACGTTTCTCCTGGCGGGGATCGCTGCGGTCAGTCTTCTCGTCGGGGGGATCGGGATCATGAACATCATGCTCGTGTCGGTGAGCGAGCGGACGAAGGAGATCGGGCTCCGCAAGGCGCTGGGGGCCCGGCGGCGGGACATCCTGGTCCAATTCCTGGCCGAGGCGCTGGCGCTGTGCGTCGTCGGAGGGATCCTGGGGATCCTCTTCGCCGCCGGGGCGTCGGAGGTGGTTTCGAGGACGGCCGCCTGGCAGATGTCCGTGCCGCTGGACGCGGTGGTGCTGGCCGTGGCCTTCTCGGTCGCGGTGGGCCTCTTCTTCGGAATCTGGCCGGCCCGACGGGCCGCCGTCCTGGATCCCATCGACGCGCTGCGGCACGAGTAGCGATCCCGGTGCTCGCCGACGGAGCGGGAGAGCCGTCGCGGATTGCGGGGCCCGGCCTGGCCGACGAAACGGAGACCGGCAGCAACCACCAGGGGAGTGAAGGCTTGAGCGAATACACAGAGCAGGACCCGACCCACGACCAGCCGCCCGACCGGGAAGGGACCGTCGCCGTCCGGGAACGCGAGACCGGCCGGGAGCCGGTCATCGTGGCTCGGGGCCTCGTCCGGGAGTACAGGATGGGGAGCGAGATCGTCCGGGCCCTGCGGGGCGTCGACCTGGACGTGGAGCGGAACGAGTACATCGCGGTGATGGGCCCGTCGGGGTCCGGAAAGTCGACCCTGATGAACATCGTCGGCTGTCTGGACACGCCGACGGAGGGGAGGTACCGCCTGAACGGCGCGGCCGTGGAGGGGATGGACGAGGACGAGCTGGCCCGGATCCGGAACGAGGAGATCGGCTTCGTCTTCCAGACCTTCAACCTGCTGCCCCGGGCGTCGGCTCTCCACAACGTGGAGGTCCCCCTGATCTACGCCGGCGTGGGCCGGGAGGAGCGGCAGGACCGGGCGGCGCGCGTGCTCGAGCAAGTCGGGCTGGCCGACCGGATGGACCACCGACCGAATGAGCTCTCGGGGGGGCAGCGACAGCGGGTGGCCATCGCCCGGGCGCTGGTCAACAACCCGTCCATCATCCTGGCCGACGAGCCGACGGGGAACCTGGACTCGGCGACATCGGCCGAGATCATGGCCCTCTTCGAGGAGCTCCACCAGAGCGGGCAGACCATCATCATGGTGACCCACGAGCACGAGATCGCCGCCCTTGCCCGGAGGATCATCACGCTCCGGGACGGACGGATCGAGTCCCATGACGCGGAGCTGGAGCCGCCCGCGTTGACGAGTTGACTTCGGGGGAGGAAGACGCGCGGCTGGTCCGAAGGTCCCGCGACGGTGACCGGGAAGCGTTCGAGCTTCTGGTTCGCCGGCACCTGGCGGCGGCCCATCGGGTCGCCCTCGTGACCACGGGAGACCGGCACGATGCAGACGACGTGTGCCAGGATGCCTTCGTGAAGGCCCTCATCCGGATCGAGGACTGCCGACAGCCGGAGCGGTTCCGGGCCTGGCTCCTGACCATCGTGAAGAACACGGCGCTGAACGCCCTGGATCGGGAGAAGCGGAGGAGGGGCGAGCCCCTGGACGAGGGGTGGAAGATCGCGTCGGAGGGGGGACCCGAAGCCGACGCGGAAAGGAGGGCCCTGAGGGAACGGCTCGCGGGGGCGGTCCAGGAGCTGCCGGAGATGCAGCGACGGGTGCTCCTGCTCCACGACTACGAAGGCTGGACCCACGGAGAGATCGGGGAGGAGCTGGGAATCGCGGCGGGGACGTCCCGCTACCACCTCCACGCAGCGCGGGGAAGCATGCGGCGGATGCTGGAACGACGGCCGGACGACGGGACGCACTCGGAGGAGACGAGATGACCGATGACGACCGGATGGACGGGCTGGACCCGGCACGGGATCCCGTGGGATGGGACCGGGCGGTGGAAGCCATCGTGCGGGCGGCAGGGCCCGAGCTGCGTCGCCGGAAGAATGCGGCATGGCTCCTCCCGGACCGGTGGGCCCGCCCCGTGCTCGCCGCAGCCGCCGGCCTGATCCTGGTGGCGTGTGGGAGCCTTCTCTGGACGGCGGCCCGGAGCCCGTCCGGGGGTGTCGGGGTCGTTGCGGAGGCCACTCCCGCGTTCGAGGAGGCTCTCTATCCGCCGGTGGTGGCACAGTGGCTCGGCGGTCAGATGGAGCCCACCGTGGAGGATCTCGTCTTCGCCTCCGTCAACGAATGAGGGGCCCGGAGGTGAACCGGTGGTGAGTCGTCAGGCGCTGTTCACGGGCCTCGTCATCCTTTCCATCTTCCTGGCCGGTGCCCTGTCCGGGGCCGCCGTGGTGCGGGTATTCTCGGGCTCGGAGGTAGCCTCGGGAGCCGAGGCCACGGCGGAGGACCCGACCGAGCGGGGTCCGCGGGGCGAGCGGGTTGGGCCGGGTGGCTCCGAGGGCCGGGATCGATCCGACGACGGCCCGCCGGGTCCTTTCGCCTTCGCCCGGTTCCTGGAAGAGGAGCTGGATCTGAGCGAGGCTCAGCGGGACGAGGTCCTGGCCATTCTCGAGCGACGGGAGGAGGAAGCGCGCCAGATGTTCCGGGAGTCCCGGGCGCGGTTTCAGGAGCACCTGGAGGAGACCCTGAACGAGGTGGAGAGCGCTCTTCCCTCCGAGCACGCGGAGGAGTTCCGTCGCCTGATGGAGGAGATGGAGCGGAGGTTTCGAAGAGGCGACTGACCGGGCACGGTACAGCACGGTGGCCGGATTCGGGGGCGCCCTCCCGATCTGGTCCTTCCCGGTCGCCGCACCTCACCCGCGAGCTCGGGGCGACCCTCCACGCGCGCTCCGTCTTCCTCCGTGCCGAGAGCCGTTGACACAGCCCTGATATAACTATATAGTTGTACGTAAGAATCATGGGGTGGAAGAGAGGGGTTCGGCCCCAGGGATCACTCACGACGGGATGGGCGATGGTCCTCGGACTCGGATTGGCCGTCATGGTGGGCCTCGCGC
>JBKHJU010000062.1:0-7689 GCA_046537985.1 Longimicrobiales bacterium | reverse complement strand
GGTCCAGGGAGATCCGGTCACCCTCCGCCGCATCGTCGAGAACCTGGTGGCGAACGGAAAGGACGCGATCCAGGGCCGGACGTCCCCAGAAGGAGGGCTTCCTGCCGACCAACGGCCCGAGCGGAACCGGGGCCGGAACCGGGGCCGGAACCGGGACCAGGACCAGGACCAGGACCAGGACGGGAACCAGGACCGGAACCGCGACCGGAGTGCCGATCATCATCCCGACGATCGTCCCGGTGTCACCGTCCGGATCGAAGCACTTCCCGCCTCCGACACGGTCCGCCTCGTCGTCGAGGACACGGGCCGGGGAATGCCCCCGGAGGAGATGGAGCGGGCCTTCGAGGACTTCTTCACGACGAAGGAGGACGGAACCGGTCTCGGACTCTCGGTGGTCCGGAGGCTGGTGCGCGATCTCGGGGGCTCGGTGAGCCTGGAGAGCGAGGAAGGGCGAGGCACACGGGTGGCGCTCACGCTCCCGGCCGGCGGCTCGCCGGACCACCGGGTCCGGGCCCGGACACGCCGCGACCCGGATCGACCGCCCTCCGGCTCGAGAGCTCGGGAGCTGGAGGACCGCAGATGACGGTCGTGCTCGTGGTCGACGACGTGGAGGCCATGGTCGAGCAATACGCCTACGACCTGGAGCGCCTCGGTGGATACGACACCCTCCAGGCCTTCTCGGGGAGGGAGGCGCTGGACGTCCTCCGTCGGAAGGTCGTGGACTGCGTGATCCTGGATCTGGAGATGCCGGGGATGGACGGCTTCGACGTCCTCCGGACCCTGGACGACGAGCGGATCGACGTACCGGTCATCGTCTACACGGGAACCGGCAGCTACGACCGGTGCGTCCTGGCGGTCCGCCTGGGAGCGTACGGCTTCATCGACAAGGACGAGCCGGTGGAGCGCGTCGTCCACGAGGTGGAGAACGCCCTCAAGCGCCGGGACCTGGAAGCCGATGTGCGAAGCCTGGAGGAGCGGATCGAGGGCGAGACGCCCCTGGTCGGAGGCAGCGCCCCCATGCGGGCCCTGGACGAGGCCCTCACCAGGGTCGCTCCCATTCCCAGCCCCGCCCTCGTCCTGGGAGAGAGCGGAACCGGAAAGGAGCTGGTGGCCCGGGAGCTCCATCGGCGCAGCCCTCGAGCAGGCCACCGCTTCCTGGCCGTGAGCTGCGCCGCCCTCCCCGAGAGCCTAGTGGAGTCGGAGCTCTTCGGTCACGAGAAGGGGGCGTTCACCGGGGCGGACCGGACCCGGAAGGGAGCCTTCGAGGCGGCCGGCGAGGGCACCCTCTTCCTGGACGAGGTGGGGGAGCTGCCGGCCGAGGCCCAGGCGAAGCTGCTCCGGGTCCTTCAGGAGGAGCAGATCACCCGCCTCGGCTCCCACGAAACGATCTCGGTGCCCGCCCGGGTGGTGGCCGCCACGAATCGCGACCTGGACGAGGAGGTCCGAAGGGGCCGATTCCGGGAAGACCTCCTCTTTCGCCTCAACGTCCACACTATCCGGGTCCCTCCCCTTCGGGACCGTCTCTCGGACATCCCGGCGCTGGTGGACCACTTCCTGACCGAGCTCACCCCCCGCCTGGGCGTGGAACGGAAGCCCCTCTCGGACGCGGCCCTGGAGCGGCTCATGTCCTACGACTGGGCGCGAAACAATGTCCGGGAGCTCCGAAACATCGTGGAGCGGATGATCATCGCCGACGAGGACGGCCTCCTCGACGAAGACGACATCCCCCCGGCGATCCGAGGCGGCGGCGAGGAGGGAGCTTCCCCGGGCTCGGACCGTCCGCCCGGCTCCGGGAGCCCGGGCGGGCCCGGCGGCGGCTTCCGGCGGCCGGGCAGCGGCCGCCGTTCCGTAGGCTTCAAGGAGCGGAAGGCCGAGGCCGAGCGCAGGATCGTCGTGTCGGCTCTCGAGCGGAACGAGTGGCACATCACCCGCACGGCAGAGGAGCTCGACCTGGCCGACCACGCCAGCCTCCTCAAGATCATGCGCCGGTTGGGGATCGAAAGGGACGATCGGGGCTGAGCCGGTAGCGACGATCCGGGCTGAGCCGGTCCGGCCGCCGGACCACGTGTCCGTTCGGACACATCTCCACCCCGTCGTTGCGTGTCCCCCCGGACACGTGCCGGATCCCGAGGGCGCTTCGATCCATGACGAAGTAACCCTACAACTCCTTTGTTCACAATATGTTGCGCAGTTCTGGTCCCCCCTGCCCGGTCCCGGCAGGCCCGTTGCCTCTCTGAGGGGCGAGCGGTGGACGCGCCACCGCCTCGATTCACCAGAGCAAGGGAGGTCGCCATGCGCAGGTACGAAGAGGAGATCGGACTCGGCCAGGGAGACGGCGGTCGGGAGGAATGGGGCCGGGAGCTGGAGGCCGCGGGCCGAACCGCGGCGTTCTTCCTCCTTCTGCCGGTCCTCCTGGTGGTGCTGCTCCTGGCGGGGTGCGGTGACTCGGGCAGGGAGAAGATGAACGACGCCGGCCAACCTGAATCGCCCACCGTGAGCACCCCCGAGACGAGCTCCCGGGGCAAGGCCGCACCGGCCTCGCAGACGGCACCCGTGGAGCCGGCGGAGCGAGCCACGTCGCCGGAGTCCGCCGACCCGGACGACGGTGACGGCACGGAAGGCGACAGCGGCCGGCCCTTCACCGGCCCCGTCTCCTTCGCCACCGCCGAGCAGGCGTACGACGAGGGACGCTTCGACGAGGCTCACCGGATCTTCCAGGCCTATACGAAGCAGTATCCGGAGAATCCGTGGGGCTACTACATGACCGGTCTCTCGGCCTGGAAGGAGGGAGATCTGGACGAGGCCGAGAAGGCTTTGGAGAAGACGGTGGAGATGGATTCCAGCCACGTGAAGGGATGGGTGAACCTGGCCCGGGTCCGTCTCGACGCGGACCGTCCCTCAGACGCCCGGCAGGCCGTGAGCCGGGCCCTAGAGCTGGAAACCGGTGAGAGCGCCGACGTCCTTCGGGTCGCGGGCCGCGTGGCCCAGGAGGAGGGGGAGCTGGACGAGGCCGCCGGGTCCTATCGGAAGGCCCTGGTCCTGAATCCCGAGGACGCCTGGTCGATGAACAACCTGGCCCTGATCCACATTCGCCGGGGAGACTTCGAGCGCGCCGTTCCTCCCCTCGCCCTGGCCGTGGAGCTCCGTCAGAACGTCGCGGTCTTCCACAACAACCTGGGGACGGCTCTGGAGAAGGTCGGTCGATTCAGCGCCGCGGCCGACGCGTATCGCACCGCCGACGAGGTCGGGGATGGATACGAGAAGGCCCGGACGAGCCTGACTCGGGTCCGGTCCCTGAAGGAACCCCCGGGAATCGAGCCCACGGACCTCTCGGAGTTCGCCCGCAGCTTCACCGAGCAGATGGAGGACTGGAGCCTGGATCGGACCGCGGCGATCGAGGCGAGAGAGGAGATCAGTCCGGAGCCCGGGGCCGAAGGCGAGGACGAGATCGAGAATCCGAGATCCGGGGACCCCGATCCGGAGGATCCCCGCGGAGGCGGCCCCGACACGGCGAGCACGAGCGCCGGGACTCCGGTCGTCGACGATTCGGAGTCGAATCCCGACTGAGCCCCCAACCCGACCCAGCGGATCGCCGCGCCGGACACCCGGGTTCCGGCGCGGCTCCGCTCGGGGGAGCGCGAACACCGGGATGCGAGCCCCCGGACCCACGTTGACAGCGCCGGGCAGCGCCCCTCAGCTTCCGAAGCCCGAGGGGGCCCGTGCGGCCCGTCACCCAGCTACGTGCAGGTACGCGCCTCGACAACTTCGCAGAAGCACCCTGCGTTCGAGCAGCGTCCCGAATCCGTCGAGAATGCATCAACCGAACCCCCAGGCGACGTACGAGCCCGCGCCCCCCGAGGCCCTCGACTCGTTGAAGGTCCTCCTCCTGCAGGCACGGGCACCCGGAGACCCCGTGGCCGCGTCGGAGCGTAAGGCGTTCGCAATGGCCCTGGGGCTCGACGTGGCGAGAGTCGGGACCCACGACCTGCTCGGGGGACCTCCGACCCTGGCCGAGATCCGTCGGCACGACGCGCTGATGGTGGGAGGAAGCGGAGACTTCTACGTGTCGAAGCGCAACCTCCCCGGGATCGACGCGATCCTGGACCGGATGCGGGAGGTGGTGGAGACGGGTCACCCCACCTTCGCGTCCTGCTTCGGCTTCCAGCTTCTGGTGGAGGCCCTCGGGGGTCGGGTGATCCACGACCCGGATCGGGTGGAGGTGGGGACGCACGAGGTCACGCTGACCGAGGGTGGGCTGTCCGATCCGCTCTTCGGCGATCTTCCCCCGAGGTTCCGAGCCCAGATGGGTCGGAAGGATCGGGCGGAGTCCCTTCCGGACGGAGTGGTCCACCTGGCCTCCAGCGAACTTTGCCGGTATCACGCCTTGAGAGTCTCCCGGAAGCCCATCTGGGCCACCCAGTTCCATCCGGAGCTCGACCGGGCGCGAAATCGATCTCGCTTCGAGCGCTACGTCGACGCCTACGCTCCCCTCATGACGGCCGAAGAGCGGAAGCGGGCTCTGGACGGGTTCCTGGAGAGCCCCGCGACGGACCGACTCCTCTCTCGATTCCTCCGGGTCGTGTTCACCTGAGGGCCCGACCGGAGCAGGACGCCGCCCAGGCCTTTGTCGAAACCGGTGGGGATCCCGATCCGCGGCTTCACGCCGGCTGGGCCGACGCCTCCTCCACCGGCAAGCCGCCCTCCTTCCAGTGCTGCTTCCCGCCGGCGTAGTCCTTCACGTTGGTATAGCCCATCTCGGCCAGCAGCTTGGCCGCCCGGGGGAGTCGGGGAAGCGGCAAGCGGCACCGCCCCCGCTCTCACGTGTTGTAATGCCCGAGCCCCCGAAAGTGTTTCGAGCTCCGACCGTCGAGCTTGGAAGGTCGAGCCTGGACCTGCTGGAATCCCCCTCTTGTTGCTGATGGACGACTCCCGGACCGAACCCGACCCGACCTGGACACCCGGCGCCGACCCGGCTGCGCGTCGAGGTCGAACCGTGCCCCGTACGCACGCCTGGGCCCTCGTCGTCCTCGGGGCGCTGGTCGCCGGCGTCATGTGCGCGCTCTCGGCCCGGGGCGTGGAGCCGGTGGCTACCTGGCTCTACCCCTTCGCCTGGTACCCCCTGCTCCTGGCGCTGGAAGGGGGCATCGCCTTGCGTCACGGCCGCTTCCTCCTGCTGGACGAACCCCGCCTCCTGATCTCCGTCCTGGCGTGGTCGGTGCCCCTCTGGATGCTCTGGGAGGTCCTCAACTTCCGGGTGGAGAACTGGTACTACGTCTTCGTCCCGGACCGGCGCATCGAGCTCTGGGCTGGAGTGATCCTCTCCTTTGGCACCGTTCTCCCGGCGTGCTTCCTGCCGGCCGCCCTCCTCTGGCCCCGATCGGATTCGGAAGGCGCGAAATCCGGAGCGCGACCGTCCCCTCCCACCGAGGGAGACATCGAAAGGGACGCGGGCCCGACACAGGTCCGCCGAGGCGAGTCGTCTTCCCGCGGGTCTATGGAAGAGAGGGACGAGGGCTTCTCGGGTCGTCCGAGCCCGTGGATGGCCGTCATCCGGATCTCCGGGCTGGCCATGCTCGTCCTTCCCATGATCTGGCCTCGGTTCTTCTTCCCGCTGATCTGGGGAGGTTTCGTTCTCCTGGCCGAGCCCGCCCTCTATCGTCGAGCACCCTCACGTTCCCTCCTCGCCGATGTGGTGGCGGGCCGGAGCCGACGAATCGTCGCCCTCCTGGTGGGAGGAGCCCTGGCCGGGCTCGCATGGGAGGCGCTGAACTCCGTGGCGCGGGGGCAGTGGATCTACACGGTCCCCTGGTTCGAGGAGCTCAAGCTCTTCGAGATGCCCGGCCTCGGATTCCTGGGATTTCCTCCCCTGGCCCTCTCCTGCTTCTCCCTCTACCAGTGGCTCGCGCTCCGGGGATGGGCGGTGCCGCTGCGACTGAATCCCGGGCTTGCGGTGGAAGCGCACCCCGACGGTCCGAAAGACGGACCGGCGAACGTGCCGGCCGGCGACGCTCCGAGCTCCGGCGGGGATCCGGAGGGGGGAACGGGCCGACGCAGCGTCACCACCGCCCGCTCGGCCGCCATCGCCTTCGTCGCCGTCACGCTCCTGGGGATGGAGGCCTGGACCATCGCCTCCCGGACCCCCCGGCTCAGAGATCTGCCCGGGCTCCTTCCGTCCCAGGTGGAGACCCTCCGGGTGTGGGGAGTGGACTCTCCGTTCGCACTGGCGAAGAACACGCCGGGCGAGCTCGTGGCCCGGGTCCCGGGCGTGACGGAAGACCAGGCGGAGGAGTGGATCGACATCGCTCGCCTGACCACGACCCGGGGAATCGGCACCCGGAACGCCCGACTCCTCCACGGCTGGGGAGTCAGGTCCCTGGAGGAGCTGGCCGGGATGGACCCCGATTCCCTGGCTGCCCGCTTTCGGGCGTCCGAGGCGAATCTCGACGTGAGACCCCCCGAGGTGCGGGTGTGGTGGCGGGCCGCCCGGGAAGCGACCGACGGGGTCGAGAGGGCACGGTAACGTTCCTTCCCGGGCGCTCGACCAGGAGGCTTCCTCGCCTACCGGGAAGGCACACATCTTGTAAGAGAGGCTGCAGCGATCCGAGCGCGACCCCGTCCGACCCACTCGAAGCGGCCAGCAGGAGGAAGCGATGTCCAGATTCGAGCAGCGACCGCTTGGACTTCTTCTCATTCTGGCTCCGGTCATTCTGTCTCCGGCGCTTGCGCTGGTACTGATGCCGGGCGACGTGCGGGGACAGGACGCCTTTCGGTCCCGGTGTGGAGCCGGAGTCCACGCGGAAGAGCGGAGCGGATGGATCTGGCTGCCGGAGGGCGAGATCTTCTGCCCGCTCGCCGCCGACCCGAAGGCCGATCGGTCCTTCGTGAGCTACCTCCGGGGCGACTTCGCCACCATCGCCGACCCCGCGCCGGGCGCGGAGACGAACATCGGCTCGGTGGGGATCAGCGACGGCTTCGCCCTCTTCCGCAGCGCGGGGACGCGACCGGGGGACGGCTTCCAGCTGGGCCTGTCCGGATCCGTGTTCGCCCAGCTCAACCTGGACGAGCCCTCCTTCGATCTGATCAACTCCGACTACCTGATCGGCGTGCCCCTGACATACCGCCAGCAGGGCTTCAGCTCACGCCTTCGGGTGTATCACCAGAGCTCCCACCTGGGGGACGAGTTTCTCCTGTCCCGGGAGCCCGAGCGCATCAACCTCTCCTTCGAGTCCGTGGAGCTGATCGTCTCCCAGGAGGTGGGTCTGCTCCGGGCCTACGGGGGCGGGGAGCTGTTCTTCCGCCGGGAGCCCGAAGCCATTCCCGAACACCTGGCTCATGCGGGCGTCGAGCTCCGGCCGGGAGGCTTCGCCAACGGGGGGCTCGTCCTCGCGCTGGACGTGAAGACCGTCGAAGAGGCCGACTGGGAGACCGGATGGAGCGCCCGGGCCGGCCTGGAGATCGCCCGAATCCCGAGCCCCGGCCATCCTCCACGGGTCATCAGCGTCACGGCCGAGTTCTACGACGGTCCCGCTCCCTACGGCCAGTTCTACCGGGAGGACATCCAGTACTGGGGGTTCGGAATCCACCTGTCGGGATAGGCCCTTCGGTCGAGTGCCCGGCCAAACGCAGAAAGCCCCTCGCCCATCGCTACGAGTAGGCCTGCCCATCGACCTCGAAGTGGCATCCCGAAGC
>JBKHJU010000061.1:0-7725 GCA_046537985.1 Longimicrobiales bacterium | reverse complement strand
GAGCTGAGGGATGCCGGCCGGGGGGGAGACGTCACCTATCACGGGCCGGGCCAGTTGGTCGGCTATCCCATCCTGGACCTGAAGCCCGACCGCCGGGACCTGCACCGTTATCTGAGGGACCTGGAAGAAGTTCTGATCCGCACTCTCGCCGGTTTCGACGTCGAGGCCGGCCGGGAGGAGGAGCTGACCGGAGTCTGGGTCGACGGCGCGAAGGTGGCGGCCATCGGCGTCCGGGTCTCGTCGGGATGGATCACCTCCCACGGATTCGCCCTCAACGTCGGGACCGATCTCAGCTACTTCGGGTCCATCGTTCCCTGCGGGATCGGTGACCGCCCGGTCACCTCCCTGAATCGCATCCTGGAGCGGGAAGTTTCGCTGGACGAGGTGATCCCGCCCCTGACCGACGCATTCGCCCGGGTCTTCGATCGAACCGTTCACGGACGCACCATCGGGGTCACGCAGTAGCCCGGGACGACGTCGGCGTCCCGGCAACGGGAGGACGGAGGCGGCCGGCTGGTGGGGATGGAAAGGGGAGCCTCGACGCGGGTGGCGGCGAAGCAGCGTTGTTCACGCAACAGATCCGGAGGGTCTGCGTCGGGAACAGGTGGGCCGGCGCCTTGCGAGTTTCTCGACTTCTCGATCCTGGAATGCCCGCCTGCTTTGGGGTTCTGTAGTTGAATCAATCTGTTTACGGATCCCGGGGAACGGCAACGGTGTTCAGTGCGACGGTTCTATATCTCCTTGTTGTAAAGTGATATAGGGTCTTAATGACTCTTTCCCGCCGGGATCCCCGGCCTTCGCTTGACGAGGGAGGGAAGGCCAGCCATGTTGAGCGGTGCATTCTCGGATGCGGCCCGTCGGAACGATGGCGTTGGCCATCCCCAGACGGATCCGGAATGTCGGTCGCTCGAGGGGGACGCCCCTTGTTCGACGCGGGCCGGGTCGCTGAAGCCCGGTCGGCCGACGGAAAGGTCGCTGGCCTCCGTCGTAGCTCCGGAGATCCGGAGAGCCTGAGTCACGGACCGCGTGACGAGGGTAAAGGATGAGATTCCGCCGTCGCACAAGGACGGATTCAGTCGGAAGTGGATCGAGTCCTGCCAGCGCAGTGAAGGCCTTCGACCCGCGGTGTGCCGCGACGAAGGCCTTCACTTTTTTTTTGCCCCCCGGTCTCTCGTCGGGACGCCTGCAGGCCTTCCGTCCCGTTCCGATCTCCGGGTAGGCGCTACTCCTCGGGCGGCTCCCCCGGCGGCAGGAATTCGAAGTAGTCGAAGTACTTCTCGTAACGGTCCCGCCGATCGTTCAGCCAGTCCACGAACCCGGAGTCGACGAAGCCGCCGGACTCGATCTGCTCTTCGGCGGCGCGGATGGCCAGGTCGTTGGCGTACTCGTTCTGCGGATGCCCGGCGTGGCCCCGAATCCAGTTCCAGGTCACGCGGTGCCGCCCGGCGATCCGATCCAGCTGCTTCCAAAGCGCCAGGTTCTCGATGGCGCCCCCCTTGCGCTTCCATCCCCGGCGCTTCCAGCCGTGGATCCATTCCGTCATACCCTTGACCAGGTACTGGCTGTCGGAGGTGAAGTCGATCTCGCAGGGGCGCTTGAGGAGCTCGAGGGGAAGGATGGCGCTCCGGAGCGCCATGCGATTGTTGGTGGTGCTCGGCTCCGACAGCCAGTAGTCCCGGCGGTGCCAGCGCTCGTCCTTCCACACCTCCACCAGGCCGCCGGCCCCACCCGGCGTGGCCCGGTCCTGAAACTGATTCCCGAGACACGACTCGTCGGCATGGATGTAAACGGTAGGTGCGGAGCTCATGGTGTGCGGCTGGAGTTCGAATCTGCCGAGTGGCCGGGCCCGGGTGGAGTCCCGGGAGGACGACCGGGACCTGCTATCCCCATCGGGTTGACTCGGTTCCCGACCTCGGTAGATTCGCCACGAGTCGTTCGAAGTCCCTCCAGGAACCGGTAGCATCGTGATCTCACCGCCCAACGGCCGACCCGCCTACCTCCTCCTCGAAGACGGCCGCCGTTTCGAGGGACGCACCCTCGGTGCCGTGGGAGAGACGCTGGGCGAGGTCGTCTTCAACACCTCCATGACGGGGTATCAGGAGGTGCTCACCGACCCATCCTATTCGGGCCAGATCGTGGTCATGACCTATCCCCTCATCGGGAACTACGGCGTGACCGAGGAGGACGAGGAGTCGGATCGCCCCCGGGTGTCCGGCTTCGTGGTGCGGGAAGCCGCCGAGCACCACAGCTCCTGGAGGTCCGAGGGCTCGCTCCAGGACTACCTGAAGGAAGCAGGGGTCGTGGCCATCACGGGGGTGGATACCCGGGCCCTCACCCGCCACATCCGGTCCGAGGGAGCCATGCGGGGGGGGATCGCCACGGCCGAAATCTCCGGGAAGGAGCTGAAGGAGCGGATCCTGGCCCACCCGAAGATGGAGGGGCTGGATCTGGCGTGCGGGGTCTCCACGGAAGAGACGTACGAGATTCCGCCGAAAGACGAGGAGCGCTTCCGCGTCCTGGCCTACGACTTCGGGGTGAAGGCCCACTCGCCCCGGATCCTTTCGGAGCTGGGATGCCGGGTCACGATCATCCCGGCCACGACGCCCGCCGAAGAGGTCGCGGCCCTGGAGCCCGACGGGCTCTTCGTCTCCAACGGACCGGGAGATCCGGCGGCCGTGGAGGAGGCCCAGGACGCCATCCTGAGCCTTTCCGAAGCAGGCGTCCCGGTCTTCGGAATCTGCCTCGGACACCAGCTCATCGCCCGGGCCTTCGGGGCCGAGACTTTCAAGCTCCCCTTCGGCCACCACGGCGGAAACCACCCGGTCCGGAACCTGGACCGGGACACCGTGGAGATCACGGCCCAGAATCACGGATTCGCCGTCCGGGGAAACGAGTCCGAGGGCATTGCGGGCGTGCCCGAGCTCAGGCTGACGCACGTGAACCTGTACGACCACACGGTGGAGGGGCTCGTCCACAGGGAGCGCCCGGTCTTTTCGGTGCAGTATCATCCGGAAGCCGCACCTGGTCCCCACGACAGCCGCTACCTCTTCGATCAGTTCATCGATCTGATGGAGGGGCGCGGAGAGCGCTGAGAACGTCCCGTCTCCGGAGCACCCGCTCGGGTACGCCCTCGTGGAGGCTTGCCGTCGTCCCGGGACTACGCCCCCTTTCCTCGCTTCGGCGGCGTGTCGGGACGGCTTGACGCTGGGCGGAAGCGAAGGTTACCGTGGTCCGCTGATTGGGCCGGAAGGTGGCGAAGACACTGAACCTTCGTGGACGAGGCTGGAGGAATGGGATGACGAAAGCCGATCTCGTGGAGCAGATCACCGAGTCCATCGGACCCGGGATCACGAAGAAGGACTGTGCCCTGGTGGTCGACGGCCTGTTCAACGCCGTTCGGGGCGCCCTGGCGGCCGGTGAGCGCATCGAGATCCGCGGCTTCGGCACCTTCGAGGTGAGGCACCGGAAGTCCCGAATGGCTCGGAATCCCCGGACGGGAGAGCCGGTGGAGGTGCCCGCCCGCATGGTGCCCCACTTCAAGCCTTCGAAGCAGTTTCGAAAGAAGGTGGTGAAGGCGCACCGGGCCCGGGACGAGGTCGGCCCCACCTGATCCGGCCCGGCTGACCGGACCCGCGGAGCCCGACCGGTCGGGTCGCCGGGTCCGTCAGAGCCGATCCTTCCGCCATCGAGTCCCCGCCCCGGGGAACGGACACGCCTTTCGACGGTACGATTCCACCGACCGGGAGAGTTGACCTCGCCGCTCGAGCGAGCCAATCTCCAGGTATCGTTTCACCCCATCCCTCTTCCAGGCTGCCCCCGTCGCATGTCGGTAACGGTGAATACCCGCTTCTTCGCGGCCTACCGGGACCTCCTGGGTACCGAGTCCACCGCCGTGGAGCTCCCCGACGGAGCCACGGTGGAGGATCTGGTCCGGGCCCTGCGCAGCCGGGGCGGCCCGTACGCCTCCCTTCCGGCCGATCCGCCCGTGGCGGTCAACCAGGAGTACGTGGAGGCCGGGGCCACCCTCTCGGGTGGAGACGAGGTGGCGTTCCTCCCTCCGGTGGCGGGAGGGTGAGCCCATGATCTGGACCGGCGTCACCGACGGCGTTCTCTCCACCGAGGACGTTCTCGGCCGGGTGGGGGCCGACGAGGACGGTGCGGTGCTCCTCTTCCTCGGAGTGGTCCGGGATCACAACGACGGCCGTCCCGTGACGGGAATGGAGTACGAGGCCTATCGGGAGATGGCAGAGAAAGTTCTGGAGGAGATCGCCGTCGAGGTCGAGAAGCGATGGGGAACCGACCGGATCGTCGTCCTCCACAGGATCGGCACCCTGGAGATCGGCGAGGCCAGCGTCGCCATCGCCGTGTCCACCCCCCACCGGGCCGAAGCGTACGAAGCGTCCCGCTACGTGATCGAGGAGATCAAGGAGCGCCTTCCCGTGTGGAAGAGGGAGCACTACGAGGACGGAGAGCTTCGCTGGGTGCCGGGTCGGCGACCCCGGGTCGACGCCGAGGCGTCGGGACTCCGGGCTGCCGACGAGCGGACGGGGGTGAGCGAGCCGACCTCGGCCACACGTCGCCCGTCGCCCGTGGGTCGCCCGTCGCCGGCCTCCAGCGCCGGAGGGGCGTCGTGAACGTCCTTCCGGTCATCGGTGCCGCCGCCGGTCCGGACGCCCCCATGACGGACCAGTGGGGCCGCCGCATCGAGTACCTCCGGATCTCGGTCACCGACAAGTGCAACCTGCGTTGCATCTACTGCATGCCCGAGGAGGGCCTGGAGTGGCTCAGGCGGGACGAGATCCTGGACTACGAGGAGATCGCCGAGGTCGTCCGGGTCATGGCGGGCATGGGCCTGAAGCGGGTGCGGATCACCGGTGGCGAGCCGCTGGTCCGGAAGGATCTGCCGGTTCTGATCCGCATGATCGATCAGGTGCCCGAGATCGAGGATATCTCCCTATCCACCAACGCGGTTCTCCTGGCCCCCATGGCCGAGGAGCTCCGGGACGCCGGGATCGATCGGGTGAACATCTCCCTGGATTCCTTCCGGGAGGATCGCCTCGACGAGATCGTGCGGAGGCCGGGGTCGTACAGAAGGATCATGGCCGGTCTCGACGCCGCCGAGGAGGTCGGATTTCACCCCATCAAGATCAACGTCGTGCTCATCCGGGGCCGGAACGACGACGAAGTCGAGGAGTTTGCCCGGGTCACCCGGGAGCGGCCCTGGCACGTCCGCTTCATCGAGATCATGCCCACGGGCTCGAACCTGGAGCTCAGCGAGAACGATTACCTTTCGTGTGACGAGGCCCTGGAACGGGTTCGCGCGGCGGGCGATCTCGAGCCGGTGGAAGGCCCCCGGGGCAACGGCCCGGCCACCTATTTCAGGTTCCCGGGCGCGCCGGGCACCGTGGGCGTGATCACCCCCATGAGCCACAATTTCTGCCACCGGTGCAACCGGATGCGGCTCACCGCCGACGGTCAGCTCCGGCCGTGTCTCTTCGGCGACATCCAGACGGACCTGCGGGGCCCCCTCCGGGCCGGCCAGGACCTGGTCCCTCCGATCCTGAAGACGCTGCGGATAAAGCCGAAGCAGCACTACCTGGAGCAGGGAAGCACCTCCGGGTCCGGGGGACTGGTGGCCCTCTCCCAGACCGGGGGCTGACGGACCGGGTGCCGAGGCTCCCCGGCGCCCCGGATCTCGACCACATTTCGAGCCGCTCTCGAGCCGTGCGGCACCGCACGGACCTCTCACCGCCGGCACCTCTTGCCCGGCCGATTCCTGAACGACGCGGCGGGGGACTTCCGTCGTTGACATGAATTTTGGGCTCGGGTAGCTTCCGGCCGACCCGTCCCGGACTCCGGATCCGGGCAGCACCGGCACCCGCTCGGGGTATTCGGATTGGACGAGGCGGTGCTCGGTGGAGAAGACATGTCGACGAGCGAGTCGACCAGCTATCCGAATCGAACAAGGGAAGCCATGAGCGCCAGGAAGATCACGGTCGTGGGCGCCGGGCATGTGGGAGCCACCTGTGCCCAGCGGATCGCCGAGAAGGAGCTCGCCCGGGAAGTCGTCATGATCGATGTCCAGGAGGGCATCCCCGAGGGGAAGGGGCTCGATCAGTGGGAGAGCGCGCCCATCGAAGGGTTCGACACCCGGATCAGGGGCACCGGTGAGAACGACTACTCCCTGGCCGAGGGGTCCGACCTCTTCATCGTAACGGCGGGCGTGGCCCGCAAGCCCGGCATGAGTCGGGACGACCTCTTGAAGACCAATGCCGACATCGTCGGGTCCGTCTCGGAACAGATCGCAGAAGTGGCTCCCGACTCCATCATCATCGTGGTGTCCAACCCTCTGGACATCATGTGCTACGTCACGCTGGAGAAGACCGGCTTTCGCCGGGAGCGGGTCATCGGCATGGCCGGCGTCCTGGATACGGCGCGGTACCGCTCCTTCATCGCCGAGGAGCTCGACGTGAGCGTGGAGGACATCCAGGCCCTGGTCCTCGGGGGGCACGGGGACACCATGGTGCCCCTGGTGAGCTATACGTCCGTGAGCGGGATCCCCCTCACCCAGCTCCTGGACCGGGAGAGGATCGAAGACCTCATCGACCGGACCCGGAACGGGGGCGCCGAGATCGTCGGCTATCTCAAGACGGGGAGCGCCTACTACGCCCCGTCGGCCGCAGCCGTCCAGATGACCGAGGCCATCGTGAAGGACAAGCGACGGATCCTGCCGTGTGCGGCCTACCTCGACGGAGAGTACGGGCAGGAGGGTCTCTTCCTGGGAGTGCCCTGCAAGCTCGGTGAAGGCGGACTGAACGAGATCGTGGAGGTCGAGCTCACCGACGACGAGCGGGAGGCGTTGAACGAGAGCGCCGACGCCGTGCGGAGCACCATGGAGTCCCTCGAGTCTCTCTGACGAGCTCCGACATGAGACGGATCGACAGGCTCTACTCTTCCACCGTCGGGAAGAAGATCCTGATGGCGGTGTCGGGGGGCATCCTCGTCCTGTTCGTTCTTGGCCACATGGCCGGGAACCTGAAGGCGTTCCAGGGACCCGAGGCATTCAACGCCTACGCCGAGGGCATCCGGGAGGTCGGGTACCCGTTCCTTCCCCACCGGGGCGCCCTCTGGATCATGCGGGTCGCCCTCCTGGGCGCCGTGGGGGTCCACATCTGGGCGGCGTTCGTACTCTACCTGAAGAGCCGGGCGGCCCGGGCCGTGGGGTACCGGAAGAAGGAGTCCCTCGCCTTCAGCTACGCGTCCCGGACGATGCGTTGGGGCGGGGTCGTCATCCTGGCCTTCGTGGTCTACCACCTGCTCCATTTCACCACGGGGACGGCGCACCACGACTTCATTCCCGGCGACGCATACCACAACCTGGTGGCGGGCTTCGAGAATCCTCTGATCGCCCTGGCCTACATCGTGGCCGTCGGAGCCCTGGCCTTCCACCTCTACCACGGCATCTGGAGCGTCTTCCAGACCGTGGGGGCGAACAACCCCCGCTACAACCGGTTTCGTCGGCCCCTGGCGGGTGCTCTCACCGGGCTGATCTTCCTGGGCTTCATCGTCGTGCCCGTGGCCGTCCTGTCGGGATGGATCTCCTGATGTTCGTGAGCGTCCGGAGCCGCGCCCACCCGCCGAGCCTCCCCGCTCCTCCGAGCCTGCGGGGCGCCCGGCCTTCGATTGTCCAGCGACCCGCCACTTCCTGCTGACGCATATGGAGCT
>JBKHJU010000060.1:0-7824 GCA_046537985.1 Longimicrobiales bacterium | reverse complement strand
CGTCGGCCTCGTCCTCCACGAGGAGGATGTCGGCGGATTCGGGTCCGTATCCGCCGAGGTCGGAGAAGGCGATTGGCTTCCTGGAATGCGTCATGAAGGATGGATGTGCGGGTCTTCCGGGGGTGGGTCAAGGCCTCCGGGCTCGTTCCAGATCCTCCATGAGCCAGAGCTGATCCAGGATGATGTTCCGCTCCCGAGTGAGGTCGAGCCCTTCGTCGTTCGCCTGGCGTTGCTCCGCCGCGATGTCTTCCGAGGACTGGTTGGCCTGGTATCCAATCCAGAATCCCGCGGCTCCCGCCACGACCAGGCCGATGCCGAATCCCGCGGCCAGTCGCTTGCGGCGGCGCTTGTGCGCCGCCTCCGTCCGGCGACGGACCATGCGATCCTCTACGTCCTCGGCAAGATCGAGCTTCGCCCGGGAGGAATCCGGGGTCCGGTCGCTGTCGGACCTCCGCCGAGGGCCGCCCGGGTAGGAGGCGCCGGAGGGAGACACGTTCGATCCTACTTCAGAGCCTCTCGCACCGAGCGAGAGAGCTCGTCCATGGAGAAGGGCTTCGGCAGGAACGGCTCGGGAGGAGCCTCGGGATTGCCCCCCAGCTCCTTGGAGGTGTAGCCCGAGGTGAAGAGGAACTTCATGTCCGGTCGCTGCTTCTTCAGGACCTCGGACATCTCGACTCCGGTGAGGCCGGGCATGACGACGTCGGTGAGAACGAGGTCGAACTCCTCGTTCCTCTTCGTGAAGATCTCGATGGCCTCTTCCGCGTCCGAGGCCGACTCCACCTCGTATCCGAGCTTCCGGAGCAGGCGCTCGATGACCTTCCGCACGGTCTCCTCGTCCTCCACCAGGAGGATGGTCGTGTCTTCCGCGGTGGACGACTCCGAGGCCGTGACGGGGTCCGCCCGGCTCGTTTCACCCGTCGGGTTGGTCATCGTGGGGACCCTCGGAAAGTCATACACCGATTGCCCGGGAAAGGACCCGATCCATCGATGGATCCGCAGAGGCTTCACCCGAGCACCATTGTCGGTAAGGACCCAACCGGCCGCAAGGCTACCGGACGGCCCGTCGGACAAGCGAGAGGGCTCGATCCGCCACGCTCTCCGCCGTGAAGCCGAACCTCTGAAAAAGATCCCGGTACGGAGCGGAGGCTCCGAATCGGTCCAGGCCCACCGCCAGGCCGTCCGGCCCGATCCAGCGTTCCCATCCGAGGGTGGCTCCCGCTTCCACCGAGATCCTCGCGCCGATCTCCGGGGGGACCACCGAGTCGCGATAGCTCCGGTCCTGCTGCTGGAAGAGAAACCAGCTGGGCATGCTCACCACGCGGGCGCCGACTCCCTGGTCGTCCAGCAGTCGCTGACTCTCCAGGGCGATCTCCACTTCCGATCCGCTGGCGATGAGGACGACGTCGATCGCGTCGTCGTCGGGATCGGAGAGGACGTACGCGCCACGATGAAGCCCCGAGGCGTCGCCCAGGGTCGGGCGACCGAGGGGCTCGACCTTCTGCCGGGTCAGGGAGAGGAAAGCGGGCCCGTCGGTCCGGGTGACGGCAGCCTTCCACGCCTCCACGGTCTCGGCGGGATCCGCCGGGCGGAGGTCCATGAGATTGGGCACGGCCCGGAGAGCCATCAGGTGCTCCACGGGCTGATGGGTCGGTCCGTCCTCTCCGAGCCCGATGCTGTCGTGGGTGAACACGTAGACGACCGGCAGCTCCATGAGAGCGGCCAGTCGGATGGAAGGCCGCATGTAGTCGGAAAAGATCAGGAAGGTGCCGCCGAAGGGCCGGATGCCCCCGTGGAGGGCCATCCCGTTCATGATTCCACCCATTCCGTGCTCCCGGACGCCGAAGTGGACGATTCGCCCACCCGGGGTCCGGGCCAGGAGGTCGTCGGCTCCCTCGATGTCCGTCTTGTTCGAACCTCCGAGATCCGCCGAGCCTCCCAGCAGGTTCGGAATCCCCTTCGCCAGCCCCTGGAGGACCTTTCCGGACGACGCCCGGGTGGCCTGGGGATCCGCCACCTCGGAGAGGTCGGGAAGGTGAGCGTCCCATCCCTCGGGGAGTCCATTGGAGAGCATCTGCTCCAGGGACCGGGCCAGATCGGGGTGGGCTCCCTCGTAGGCCGCGAACCGCTCCTGCCACTCGGACTGGAGGGCAGCCCCACGGTCGGCGACGCGCCGCCATCCCTCGAGGGCTTCGTCCTCCACGTGGAAGGGCTCCAGGGAGGGGTAGCCCAGGTTCTCCTTGCTGGCCCGGATCTCGTCCTCGCCCAGGGGTGCGCCGTGGGTGGAGTGGTGGCCGGCGAGGTTGGGGCTCCCGTACCCGATCGTCGTCCGGAGAACGATGATGGAGGGCCGCTCCGTCTCCTTTCGGGCCTGCTCGAGAGCCGCGTCCATGGCCTCGAGATCGTTGCCGTCGGCCACCTCCTGGACGTGCCAGCCGTAGGACTCGAACCGCCGCGCGTGGTCCGTGGAGGAGGCCAGATCGGTGCTTCCCTCGATGGTGATCCGGTTGTCGTCGAAGACCCAGATCAGCTTCCCCAGCCTCTGGTGTCCCGCCAGCTCCGCCGCCTCGTGGGAGATGCCCTCCATGAGGTCGCCGTCGGAGCAGAACACGTACGTGTGGTGGTCGATGATCGCGTGTCCCGGGCGGTTGAATCGACTGGCGAGCCAGCGCTCCGCCAGGGCCATGCCCACCGAGTTGGCGACCCCCTGGCCCAGGGGCCCGGTGGTGGTTTCGACTCCCGGGGTATCATGGACCTCCGGGTGACCGGGCGTCGGGTAGCCCAACTGCCTGAAGTTCTTGATGTATTCCAGCGAGACGTCGTAGCCCGTCAGATGGAGGAGGGAGTAGAGGAGCATGGAGGCGTGGCCCGCCGAGAGCACGAAGCGGTCCCGATCGACCCAACCCGGGTCCGCCGGGTTGTGCTTCAGGTGGCGGGTCCAGACGAGATATCCCAGGGGCGCCAGGGCCATGGGCGTTCCCGGGTGCCCCGAGTTCGCCTCCTGCACTGCGTCCATGGAGAGGACCCGGATCGTGTCGATCATCAGGCGCTCGAGATCGGGCTCCGGGCGGGCCATCGGTTCCATGTCTGAGCTCCGGGGGGCGTCCTTCGGGTCCTGGGACGCGGCGCGGGGCGCGGCTCCCGTGGCTGGATTCGTGGGATTCATTGGACGACGAAGTTCACGAGTCGGTCGGGCACGTAGATCACCTTTCGGACGTTTCCGTTTTCCAGATGCCGGGAGACGTTTTCGTCCGCCCGGGCCAGGGCCACCGCCTCATCCTCGCTCATCCCGGGAGTTCCCGCCACGGTGCCCCGGAGCTTCCCGTTGACCTGCACGGCCAGCTCAAGGGTGCCCCGCCGGGCCTTCTCCGGGTCGTATTCGGGCCAGCTCGCTCCCTCGAATATGCTCTCCTTGTGGCCCATCCGGGCCCAGAGCTCTTCGGCGATGTGGGGGGCGAAGGGAGCGACCATGACCACCAGGGGTTCCACCTCGGAGCGGGCCGCGGCCCGCCCACCGGCCCGCACCACGTTCAGGTACTCCATCATGGCCGCCACGGCCGTGTTGTACCGAAGCTCGGGGAGCTGTTCGCTCACCTGGCGGATGGTGCGGTGTAGCTTTCCCTCGACCTCGGGGTCGGGAGGCCCGTCGCGCAGCTCTACCGCCGGGACGGCGGTCTCCCAGAGCCGATGGAGAAAGCCGTGGGGCCCCTGGATCCCCTCGTCTTGCCAGTCTCCGCCCTCCTCGAAGGCTCCCATGAACATGAGGTACAGGCGAAAGGTGTCGGCCCCGTACTTCTCGATGATGTCGTCGGGGACGATGACGTTCCCCCGGCTCTTGGACATCTTCGAGCCCTGGCGGGTGATGAGGCCGTGGGCCCGGAAGCGGGTGAACGGCTCCTCGAATTCGACCAGCCCCAGATCGTGGAGGGTCATGGTCACGAACCTGGCGTAGAGAAGGTGGAGCACGGCGTGCTCCTGGCCTCCGATGTAGCAGTCCACCGGGAGCCACTTCGCCGTCAGGTCCGGATCCATGGCCACGTCGTCCCGATCCGTGGACGGATAGCGGAGGAAGTACCAGGAGCTGTCCAGGAAGGTGTCCGAGACGTCGGTCTCCCGCCGGGCCGGAGCGCCGCACCGGGGGCACTCCACCCGATACCACTCCTCGTCCCGGGCCAGGGGGCTCACCCCCGTGTCGTCGGGCTTGAAGTCCTCGACCCGGGGCAGGAGGACCGGGAGCTCTTCCTCGGGGACCGGGACCGCTCCGCACCCGTCGCAATGGATGATGGGGATCGGCGGACCCCAGTAGCGCTGTCTGGAAATGCACCAGTCGTGGAGCCGGTGTTGGATCCGGGCCTCGGCGAGACCCCGCTCCGCCAGCCATCCGGTGATCGCCCGCTTGGCTTCGTCCACGGGAAGCCCGTCGAAGCGTCCCGAGTTCACGAGGCTGCCGTCGCCGACGTATGCTTCTTCCAGGGGCGTCGAGGCGTCCGCGTCCGGGCCCGCCACCACTCGACGGATGTCCAGGTCGAACTTCTCGGCGAACTCGAAATCCCGCTGGTCGTGACCCGGGACCCCCATGATGGCTCCCGTGCCGTACTGCATAAGAACGTAGTCGGCGATCCAGACCGGGATCGGCTCGCCGGTGGCCGGATTCAAGCAGTGGGATCCGGTGAAGACCCCGGTCTTGGCCTTCTCGGTCTTCTGGCGGCTGACGAGGTCCATGGCTTCCGCCCGGTCCCGGTACGCTTCGACCTCCTCGCGCCGGTCCTCGACGGTGAGCTCCTCCGCCAGGGGGTGTTCGGGCGCCAGAACCATGTAGGTGGCACCGAAGATCGTGTCCGGACGAGTGGTGAAGACCTCGATGGTGGGCTGGCTCTTGACGAGGGCCTCGGGGTCGGGGTCCGTGGCGGCCGAAAGATCGGCCGCGCCCGCGCCCGCACCTCCCTCGCCCTCGGGCAGGACCGGAAACTCGAGCCTTGCGCCCTCGCTCCGGCCGATCCAGTTCCGCTGGGCCTTCTTCGTGATCTCGGACCAGTCGATGCGGTCCAGGTTGTCCAGCAGGCGGTCGGCGTAGTCGGTGATCTTGAAGAACCACTGGGAGATCCGCCGCTGCTCCACGGGGGTGTCGCACCGCTCGCACAGCCCGGAGATGACCTGCTCGTTGGCCAGGACCGTCTTGCAGGAGGGGCACCAGTTCACCGGCGCCTTCTTCTGTTCCGCGAGACCCGCCTGGAAGAGCTGGACGAAGAGCCACTGGGTCCACCGGTAATACTCGGGGTCGGTGGTGTCGACGGTGTGGTCCCAGTCGAACATCCCCCCGATCCTCCGGAGCTGACGGGTGAAGTTCTCCACGTTCCGGGGGATGAGGTCCATGGGATGGACCCCGACCTTCAAGGCGAAGTTCTCCGAGTGGATGCCGAAGGCGTCGAAGCCGATGGGCTCGAAGACGTTCTTGCCCAGCAGGCGCTGGAATCGGCCGTGGACGTCGGCGCCGGTGAACGCGTAGATGTTGCCCACGTGGAGCCCCTCGGCCGAGGGGTAGGGGAACATCATCAGGTTGTAATACGGACGTCCCGCGCTCTCGAGCTCTTCCCGGGTGAAGGCGTTGGTGCCCCTCTCGGCCCAGATGTCCCGCCACTTCTCCTCGATGAGGGGCGGGGCGTACTCGTCTCTGCCTGCTTCGGCCATGGGGGCGTCTTTTCCAGCGATCGTCGTGGGAGGCGAAGGGGGCTCCGATTTCCGGCGATCCGCCGGTTGCGGCGCCCCCTAACCTACAGGAGCGACGGGGCGGGTACAACGGAATTCCGCGAGGGAATTCCCCGGCAGGAGGTCCCACGGATCGTCGACTTCCGGGAGGCCGTCCTCGATGGCGGAGAGAGCATCGGCCAGTCGGCCCCCGTGGGCGTCCAGGAAGGCCTGGAAGTCCGGGAGACGGTGGTAGTAGCGCATCCGGGCCAGGACGGTGGCGTTGTTCAAAGGGAGGTCCGTGAAGATGCTGAATCGGTGGATCTCCAGCTCCGGGAGGACCACCTCCCGGAAGCGCTCCCTGGCGTCCTCCATGATCCGCGTCTTTCGTGTGACGAGCTCCTCCCGGTGCACTTCGGGCTCGGCGTAGAGGGCCTCGAGCTCGGCCACGACCTCGTCGAGAAAGCGGGAGAAGCGCTGGAGGTCGGACCAGGACGACTTCGCCCGGAGGCACTTCACGCTTCGGGGACCGCCCCCCTCCCGACCACAGAAGAAGGCGATGGAGCCGACGCTCCCCACGAAGGTGGCGAAGCTCTCGTTGAAGCGGACGTGCCCCGGCACGAACAGGTGGGTGTGGGCCAGCTCGTGATAGACCGTCTCCACCACGGAGACCGTTTCGGCTCGAAGCACCGTGGACAGGAGGGGGTCGGAGAACCATCCCAGGGTGCTGAACGCCGCCGTGGGCCGGAGATAGGTGTCGTAGCCCTCCTCTTCCAGGGATCGCTGCTCCTCATGGGCCTCCTGGTCGTCGAAGTAGGCGCGGTAGGGAAGACGGCCGACGATGGGGAACCACCAGGTCACGGGCTCGAGGGCGTCCACGGGCGCGGCGGAGAGGACCAGGGCCAGGGTGTCCCGGGAAAGTCGGGTGTAGCTCGTGTACTGATCGCCGACCCGAAGCCCGAGGGAATCCGCGGCGAACCGCCGGGCCTCCCAGACGTACGCCAGCTTCCCCTGAACGTCCTCCTGGGTGGCCGTGTCGAGGAGCACCTCGGGAATGGGGCGGCGTCCGGCCAGGATGCGGGCTTCGGCGATCCCGGCCTTCACGACGTAGATCGGGGAGCAGGCGCCCGCCAGGAGGGGGAAGAGGAGCGCGAGGGCGGTGACGAGGGGGCCCCGGATGCCGGCGAGGAGGTGTCGCTCCTCGCCGGGGCCTTCTCGCCACCGGCCGCGGAGCCGGATTCTCATCGGCGTCACGACCCCCCCACGTACTCCCGGTCCTCGTCCCGGACCACCGGCCGGACCTCCGCGAGATCGGCCTCCTCCACGACGTGCTCCGGAGCGGCGTCGGCGGCGGCCCGCAGGGCCTGGACGAGGTCGTCGGCCTCGACCCGGTAGCTGTGGTATCGCTGGTGCCGCGATCCGTAGCGTATGGTCACCTGAAAGGTCATGGGAGAAAGGTAAGCCCGGGCTTGCGGTACCTGACAGTGCGGCGGTGCGCCTTGTCGGGCCCGTCGGTGCTCGTC
The DNA here is from genome assembly GCA_046537985.1 of Longimicrobiales bacterium. GTDB lineage: Bacteria > Gemmatimonadota > Gemmatimonadetes > Longimicrobiales > Gaopeijiaceae > JBKHJU01. The sequence continues at coordinate 619 of JBKHJU010000060.1, read as the reverse complement.
TATGGTTCCCTCCATGTCGCTCCAGGAATTCCTCTACCGCCGGGCCCTCGGCGCCCTCCGGGGGATCTCCCCCCTCTTTTCACGGGGGGATTCGAAGCTGGCCCGGGGGATCCGGGGTCGCCGGTCGGCCGGTGAGGAGCTCCGTCGGTGGGGACGCGAGGAGCGGGATGCTTCCCGGCCCCTGGCCTGGTTCCATGCTCCGTCCGTGGGAGAAGGCTTCCAGGCCCGGGCCGTGGCCGAGGAGCTTCGGCGGACACGCCCCGACATCCAGGTGGTCTACACCTACTTCTCGCCGTCGGCGGTGAGCTTCGCTCCGGGGATGCCGGCGGATTTCAGGGGATTCCTTCCGTGGGATCTCCCCGACGAGATGGCCTCCGTTCTGGAGGCTGTCCGTCCCGACGTCGTCGCGTATACCAAGACCGAGGTGTGGCCCGTGCTGACCCGGGAGTCGAGCCGCCGGGGGATTCCCTCCCTCCTGGTAGCCGCCACCCTGCCACCGGGGGCGGGACGGACATCCGCTCCCGGTCGGTGGCTCCTGAGCGCGACCTTCCGGAGGCTCCGGAGGGTGGCGGCCATCGCCGAAGAGGACGCCCGGCGGTTCGCTCTCCTGGGCGTGGGT
>JBKHJU010000059.1:0-7825 GCA_046537985.1 Longimicrobiales bacterium | reverse complement strand
ACCCGGAACGGGATGTCGGGAGCCCGGGTGTGCTGTACAAGCATCCGTCCCATCCACCGGAGGACCTCGTCTCCCATGTCCCTTCCGAAGCGGTCGTTGAGCTCGTTGAAGCCGTCGATGTCCACCAGGATGAGGGCGAACTCGTCGCCGTATCGCTGATGTCGGTCCGCCTCCTGATTCAGCCGCTCGTGAAAAGCACGCCGATTCAGGAGATCCGTGAGGGTGTCCCGCATGGCCCGATCGCTGAGGGCGCTGATCTGCTCGTCCGCCGTCCGAATCCGCAGGGACAGGGCCTCGAGGACGTTTACTGCGGTGGTGGGAAAGTCGAGGAGGATGTTCCGGAAGTCCCTCTGCTTCACCACCAGGACCCGGGTATCGGAAAGGGTCCGAACCGTGGCGCTCCGGGGCTCGTCGTTGAGTAGGGCCATCTCGCCGAAGAAATCGCCGGGGCCGAGCCGAGCCAGCTCGAATTCGTCGCTCCGCCCGGGGTAGAGGACCCGGACGTCACCCTCCAGGATGATGTAGAGGGCTCGTCCCGGATCTCCCATCTCCAGGACGTTCGTGTTCCCGGGAAGGGTCTCTTCCCTTACCACCCGGGTGACCTTCTCGATCTCGTCCGGAGCGAGATCCTGGAGGAGGGGCACCCGGCGCAGGAGCATGGATGGGTCCATGGCCACACGATAAGGGGCGGTTCCGGGCACCGCCACGGCTCTTCAGGCGAAGAGAGCCGGGTGCCCGCCGGTGTGGACGAAGACGACCGCTCCCGCAGCGTCGAAGCGGCCGTCGTCCAGGGCCTCGACGAGACCCGCCGCGGCTTTGGCCGTGTATGTCGGGTCCAGGAGAACCCCCTCCAGGGTCGCCCATCGATGGATGGCCTCGTGAGAGGCCTCCGTCGGGATTCCGTACCCGACTCCCACCTGGGAATCGACGGGATGGAGGAGCTCCGGAAGGAGGCCGCCCTCCCAGCCCAGGAGCGTTCCGGCTCCCCGGGCCAGACGCTCGACCTCGGAGTGGATCTCTGGAGCGGGAAGGTCGGCGCTGACGGCCAGGATCCGGACGTCCTCCCGGCCCAGAAGGGTGAATCCCAGGGAGAGGCCGGCGGCGGTCCCGCACGAGGAGGTGGCCACGACGATCCAGAGGGGGCCCCGGCCCCGGAGGTTCCTGACGGTGATCTGACGGTCCAGCTCCAGGGCGGCGGCCACGTACCCGAGTGCGCCGAGGGGAGTCGAGGCCCCGACGGGAATGACGAGGGGGACTCCTCCCTCCGACTCCACCTCCTCGGCAGCCCTTTCCGCGGCGGAGGGCCGGTCTTCGGGAGCGTCAACCGACCGCACTTCGGCGCCGAGGAGCCGGTGGAGGAGGGCGTTCCCCCGGGGTGGGTCTCCGGGCTCCCCGCTCAGCACGAGGATGCAGCGGAGGCCGAGGCGGGCGGAGAGGGCCGCCGTGACTCTGGCATGATTCGATTGGGCGCTCCCGCTGGTGACAAGGGTGTCGACCCCTTCCAGGGCCACGGGCGACAGGAGATACTCGAGCTTGCGGACCTTGTTGCCGCCGAGCCCGGGGCCCGACCAGGCGTCCATCTTCAGGAGGATGGGGGGAGTCGAGGAGACCGGGGCGCCCGAGGCGGCCGAGGCGGCCGCGGGCGTCTCCCCGTCCTCCGTCGTCCGCCTCTCCCTGCCGTGGGCCCGGGTCAGGTTCGGGGCGTCGAGAAGGGGGGTGGGCCCGAAGACGAAGGAGGCGCGCGGGATCTCGCCCAGTCGGTTCAGGGCGGCCCGGCGGCTACTCGCTTCCACCGCCGGGATCGCCCACCAGGAAGATTCGTCGTGCCAGGTCCCTGCCCACGGTCTCCTCGTGGCCGCCCGGCTCGCCCACCCGGAGGGTCAGGGGCCCCTGGCGAGGCTCTCGGCCGAGAATCCGCAGTCGCACCCCGGGAAGGAGGCCCCGGGCCTCCATGTACCGAAGGCGCTCCGAGTCCTCGTCACTCACTGCGCGAATCTGAACCACGTCTCCCACCTCAGCATCGTCCAGGGTGGAGTAGGACGTCTCCTCGATCTCGCCGGACCTGGTGGGGATGGGGGCCCCGTGGGGATCGTGCTCCGGATGCTCGAGGGCGGCCGCCATCCGGTCGACGAGGGTGTCGGAAGCGGCGTGCTCCAGCCGCTCCGCTTCCCGGTGGACCTCTTCCCAGCTGTATCCGAGGCGGACGTGGAGGTAGGTCTCCAGGACCCGGTGACGTCGCACGATCCGGAGGGCTTCCCGGACCCCCTGGTCGGTGAGGCGGACTCCCCGGTAGGGGACGTGCTCTACGAGCCCGTTCTCCGCCAGGCGCTTGATCATGCCGCTCACCGAAGCGGGCTGGACGTCCAGAGCCTCGGCCAGCTGGCTCGTCGAGGCGGCCTCTCCCTGCTCCGTCAGGGCGTAGGTCGCCTTCAGGTAGTCCTCGACGGAGCGGCTCAGGCGCGGGGATGTCTCGTTCATGCCAGCCCGTGTCTCCTTGCGACCATGCGGAGGCGAAATCTACCCGATGGCGGGAAGAGCGTCGAGGACGGGTCCGGGCCGATCCGTGGGTCCGACCCGCTCTCGCCGCCCCCCTTGTCAGCGACCGGTCAGAAGGTCGGCTGGGATTCCTCGCCGGCGTCGCGGGGGATGCCCACCCGGATCCCGATCCGGAAGGTGGTGAAGTTCGTCTCGCTCCTCGTGGGAAGGAGCGTGATGCTCCCGTCCGGGTTGTCGACGATGTCTCCTTCTCGGAGGTATTCGGCCGAGCCGTTCGAGTGATGCTCGACGCCCAGATCCAGGTCGACCGGGACCCGGCCCCGGCTGAGGCGGATGTCCATCCCGCCGCCCCCGACCCAGGCCAGGGTGCCGTCCCCGAAGTTCTCCGTCTCGGCGATCTCCTCGGCGTTGCTGGTCCCCTCCAGGCTCGATCGGGTGGAGAAGTAGGCGAAGCCGATGGTTCCGAAGAGGTAGGGTCGGAGCGTCCGGCCCGGAACGGCGACCTCGGGACCGATCCCGCCGACCAGGATGTCGTTGGAGGTGGTCAGGTCCAGCAGGATCCGGCATCCCACCGTGGCCGAGAAGCAGACCTGCCGGGTCTCACGGCCGTACTGGATGAAACCCAGGTCGCCCCGGAGGCTCACCACCCCGGCCTCGTCGAAGGCGATGCGCCCGTTGAGGTCGAGGCCGAATCCGCTGTCCACGTAGTCGGCGAACTCGCCCCGGGGCTGGGCGAACCAGAGGCCGCCACCGACGAAGACCCGGGGCTCTTCCAGCGCGGTCGGACCCTCCTGGGCTGATGCCACGTCGCCGAGTCCCAGGAAGGCGCCGCCGGCCACGGCGAGGGCGAGGAGGAACCCGGAGACGGGATCGTGTCGGACGAGGGCCCGCTCGTGAACGGGAACGCGAGGGGCGTCGTCCGGCACCCCACGGATGGGCTGAAGGCTTGAGATCCGAGGGATCATGTTATTCTCCAGGGAGTCGGACCGCGACGGAGACGGCTGCAAGGTCGATGCCGAACCGCCCCGTCCCATCCCGGGTCCGGTCCAAGTATATTTTTCACAAGACGATACGTGCTGGCGTGCCGTGGCCCGAGCCGGTCGGGTGCCTCGTCCGAGCGGGGTCGTTTGTCCACGGAAGTGGACAGGTTCCCGCCCCGGAGTCGCACATCGGCTTCGGTTCCGGGTATCCCGGAGCCAGCGCACCGAAGTCTGATAGGAGGAGTGGAGTGAAAGATCAAGTCTCCGTGGACGCCAAGCGGATCCTTCTTCGCTATGGCGCTCCCATCGCGGTCCTGGACGACGTCTCCGAGGAGGACCAGGTGAAGTTCGCCCGGATCGTGGCCCGCACCGAGCTTTCGGATCGGCAGGACAGGCTGAAGGAGCTTCTGATCGAGGGCGGATACATGGAAGAGAAGCCCGAGGACGAGAAGAAGAAGTCCAGGAAGAAGAAAAAGAAGAAGAAATGAGGGTCCGACACCGCGCTCGACGGCGTCCGGTCCGATTCTCCACCAGGAGGCGGACACCCGTCTTCTCCACCAGGAGGCGGACGCCCGTCGGACCCGGAGGCCCTCCGTTCCCCCCACCGGAGCTTCGTCAGACGAACACGACCGCCAGCCCCGTGGCGACGACCGCTCCCAGGGCGGCGGCGAGGATGGCCAGGGGGAGCTGGGTGAAGACGTGGTCCATGACGTCCGCGCCGGTAGCCAGGCTCGACAGGATCGTCGTGTCGGAGATGGGCGAGCACTGGTCACCGAAGACCGCGCCCCCCAGAACGGCTCCGAAGGCCAGGGAGAGATACGGGGTGGGATCCGTCACCCCCGCCTCCGCCGCCACCGCCGCCGCCAGGGGCATGGCGAGGGGAAAGACCACGGCGTACGTGCCCCAGGACGATCCGATGGAGAATGCCACGGTCATGCAGATGAGCATGAAGAGGGCCGGCAGCGCCACGGGACTCACGGCTTCGGCGGCGATCTCCACGATGTAGTCCGCCGTCCCCAGGGCGCCGGACACCTGGCCCAGGGTCACGGCCAGAGCCAGGATGAGGGCTCCCACCGTCACGCCCTTGCAGCCGTCCACGAAGCCGTTCACGACTCCCTTCACGCTCATCCCCTTGATCAGGGCCAGGACCATGGCGGCCAGCACGGCCAGACCGAACGCCTCGGCGATGGGCACGTCGATGGCCGCCAGGAAGACCTCCACGTCCCCGGCCCGAACTCCCTGCGCCACCGCACTCGCCACGCCGGTGAGGGCCACTCCGATGAGGGTGGCCAGGGGTACGAAAAAGTCCTCAAGCCCGGGTCGATAGTCGGCGGGGATCTGCAGCTCCTCCAGCTCCCGTGCCATGAGGGACTCGGCCCCGTCGCGGTCGAGCTTTCCCGTGGATCGGGCCCGATTCTTCGCCTCGCGCATCTTCCGGCCTTCCCAGGGAAGGAGGTCAAGGGCGAAGAGGAGGGTCAGGGTGATGGCGAACCAGCCGTAGAAGTTGAAGGGGAGCGAGCGGAAGAAGAAGCTCACCACCTCCTGCTCGGTGGGAAAGATGGGAAGGGTGCCCACCAGGAGGCCGGCCACGTAGAGGGGCCAGGCGTTCAGGGGGAGGACCGTGGCGACGGGAGAGGCGGTGGAGTCCACGATGTACGACACCTCCTCGTGGCTCACCCGCTCCGCGTCCGTCACCGGCTTGACCGTGGTCCCCGCCAGGACGGTGGAGATGGTGCCTCCCTGGTGGAAGGCGATCCCCATGAGCCAGGCGAAGAGCTTGGCGGTGCGAGGCCCCCGGACGATTCCCTCGCCGGCCCACTCGGCGAAGTGGCGGGCCCCGCCGGTGCGGGTCCAGAGCCCGATGAGCCCCCCCAGCGCCCACAGATAGACCAGGAGGATGACCGCGAAGGACTCGCTTCCGATGCTGGGGATGAGGAAGCGGTCGATGATGTTCGGGTCTCGCACGACGAACCCGGCCACCAGGATTCCCGCGAAGAGGGAGCTCACCACCTCCCGGGTGAAGAAAACCAGGACCAGCGTGATGAGGGCCGGCAGCAGCGAGGCGAAGCCGAAGTGTCCCTCGGCGTCGATGCGATCGACGCCGCCGGGCGAGAGGACGACCGCGAGGATCGCTCCCACGGCGATGAGAACGAAAGGGGCCCAGCGCCGTATCGGAGACCCGGCTCCCGGCGGAGACGACCCGCCGCCGGCCTCCGGAAGGTCTCTCGCCTCCCGTGACCGGTCCCTCTCGTTACGGTCTTCCGTCGCCACGTCCGCCACCCCTACCTCCCCGGTCGGCTGATCGTCCTCCTCGAGTGACCTCATGCTTTCGCCTGGAGCACGACGGCACGGGGAGCATCCAGGGGAAGCTGGAGGCGAGTCCCGGCACGGCCTTCCCCGCGAAAGAGCTCGAGCTCCGCCGGGGAGCCGTCGACCCACGCTCCCTCCAGCCTCGCCACCGGTAGCTGCGGCTCGAAAACGAGATTCACCGGAACCCTTCCCCCCGTCGGCTCGAGGCGGAACGTATGGCGGCCTCCATCCGCGTGATAGGAGAGGTGAACGCGCGCGTCCCCCATCCGGATGCCACCGACGCTCATTCGTCGCCAGCGGCCCGGGAGCCGGGGGGCGAGCCGAAGCCGCCCGAAGAAGGCGTCGGCCCGGGCGCCCAGGAGGCCGAACAGGAGAGTCGTCGGATCGAGGCTCGTGTCGGGCGGGCTCCCGGGAGCCCTGCGACCGGCGGACTTCGTCGCCCCCAACTGCCGGAGCTCTTCGGCCCGGGAACGCTCTCCCGCCGCCTCCACCGCCTCGGCGCACTCGCGGAGGGCGGCGTCGAAGCCCGGGGCCGTAAGGGACGATGGAGGATGCGATGGCGGGGGAGGCCCACCGTCGTGCCTTCCCGGTCGTGCGAGCCAGCGCTCCAGGTTCCCTCCAAGGCGGCGGAGGGGGCGAGCGTCTCCGGTCCAGAGGACGTAGCGCCCCAGGAGAAGGAGGAGGTTCGCGGCCTCGCGCGGTCGGGGGGCGTGGGGGGCGGTCCCCGAGGGGTTGCGTCCCCTGTCCGGGCGGGCGGCTCCCGGCTCCGGGGAAGGATGTTCCCTTCCCCCGACCGTCAGCAGGGTGACCGCGTGCTCCACCAGCTCGCCGGCCTCCCGGTGGCGTCCCAGGGCCAGGAGCCCGTGGCCCACGGGAGCGAGGCGAATCCCGGTGGAATCTGGCGGGGAGGAATCGACGAGTACGATGTCTCCATCGCCGGTGTGGCCCACGGACCCGTGAAGCCGACGCCGGGCCCACTGGAAGGACTCCGTCGAGTCCGGGTCGTCGACGGCAAGGGAGAGCTCGGTCGCGGCCGCTTCCGTGTCGGCGGTGACCCGGGCCGTGAGCTCGGCATCCAGGCTGGAAAGCCTGCTGGTCACCGCAGCGTGTCGCCGTCCGTCACCCGAATCCAGGGCGAAGAGGAGAGTCAGGGGAACGCCCTCCCGGGGCACTGCGCGGAGCGAGACCCGCGACGCTCCCCCGGTCTCGTCCGGCGAAGCCAGCGTCCACCGTGCTTCCCCGCCTTCGACCTCGACTCGAAGGGAGGCGTCGGCGCCGAGCCCGAGGTGGACGAGGAGAGGGCCCGGGGTCGCACCCGGGAGCTCGGCCCGGGCGTTCGGCGGGAGCGTCCAGCCGAGGTTCCACTCTGCCCGATCGGGCGGCTCCCCCCGGCCGGGTGCACCCCACTGGAGGAGGACTCCGGGCAGCCGACGGAGGACGATGACCGATTCCACGAAGGACGCTCCGTTCCGGAGCAGGTGCCGTCGCACGGCTCCGGGCGAGACCTCCACCCGTCCGGCCTCGGGGAGGTCGACGTGGAAGCTTCGGGCCACGGGGAAGGGGTGGATGCGGATCTCGTCGATCCCCGTGGCGGGACGTCCCGAGACGGAGGCCCGGTCGCCCGAGATGAGAAAGTGGGACGGTCCGGCACGCTCCCCGGGCTCGACGATCCGCCGGGGGAGCCCGGAGGGCCAGTCGGGAATCGGGATGGACCGGCTCAGTTTCCGGCGCCCCCGCTGCTACCCGACCCGGTCGTGTCGGGACCCCCGTCCCCGTTCCCCGCCGATTCGAAGGATCCAGCCCGGACCAGGGAGATCTGCCCCGGATCCAGATACTCCCGGAGAGCGGCGTTCACCTCGTCGACCGTGAGCTCCCGTACGCGCTCGTCGAACGCAGCCTCCCATTCCATGGTCCGGTCGAAGTAGAGGTGGGTGCTCAGCGTGGTGGCCAGCGAGCCGTCGTCGGCCCTGGAAAGCCTCCGGGACTCCAGATATCCCCGCTTGGCGGCCTCCACCTCCTCGGCCGCGAAGCCTTCGTCC
>JBKHJU010000058.1:0-7888 GCA_046537985.1 Longimicrobiales bacterium | reverse complement strand
TGGCCAGCGCCGACCGTCCCGGGCTCTACTTCATCGGGCACAACTATGACGCCACCGGGGGGCTCTCGAACATCCGGAGGGATGCGCCGATCGTCGCCGAGCACGTTCGGGCGCGAGTCGCCGGGACACGCTGAAGTCTCTGCCGTTGGGGCTCCCCTTCGGGGACCGGGGGGACTGGTCAACCCGCCGGGCTCCTCCCGGAATGTCGGGGTGTCTCTTCAGTCCTCCAGCCCCAGGGCCCAGCGGATGCCCCCGGTGAGGTGGGCCCGGAAGACCGGATCGTGCTCCCAGATCCGGGTGGTGTGGCCCAGGGAGGTGTAGAAGGAGCGTCCCTCTCCGAACTCCTGGTACCACGCCTGGGGGTAGTCCCCACCTTCGGACACGTGGGAAAGGCCGCTCAGGTCGCTCTCCCGGGTGTCGATGCTGAGGAGGACGTTCACCCGGTCCCGGGAGAAGGCCACGGGGATCCGGTGGCCGAAGAGGACGTCGACGTTCTCCTCGGGAGCGTCGGGATCCCAGACTCCCTTCCCGTAGATGTAGAACTCGTCCACCAGAGGCCAGCTCGAGCCCAGCATCCGGGTCGCCGGATGGTCCTCGTCCTCCACGTCCAGGACGAAGAGCCGCTCCTGGGCCACGGTCCGCTCGAAGTACCCGCCGAGCATCTCCCCGAAGGGTGGATAGTCGTAGAGGGTGAGAGCCGCGTTGTGGACCCCGACGAAGCCGTTCCCGTGCCGGACGAAGTCGACGATGGCCTCCTTCTGCTCGTCGCTCAGGGGGAGGTTTCCGTTCGTCATCATCATGAGCCCGTCGAACTGGTCCAGGTACTCCGGAGTGAGAAAGCTCAGGTCGAGGGCGTCGGCCTCCTCCTCGTATCCCTGCACCGTCGTCACCCGGAAGCCCGCCTCGGCGCCCCATGCGGTCACCGCTTCTTCGGCGGGCTGGAGGCTGGCGTGCTTGTAGAGGCCCGCGTGGGTCAGGAAGAGGAGGCGGGGAGCGTCGTCGCCTGCAGCGCTCGGGGCCACGCTCTGTCCCGCAGCGGCTGATGGTCCGAGGATCAGCGCGCCGACGGCGAAGACGAAGGCCCCGAGGGCTGTAACGGTCTGGCGGAGGGCGAGAGCCCGATGACTCATGGCACGACGCATGGAATGACCTCCCGGAATGGAAGAAGCTACCCGCCGAGTGTGGCAGCCGCGACAGCCGAATGCAATAATGTAGGGTCCGCACCCTCCGGTGCCCGCTCGGGTGAGTTCGCGCCGATACGAAGATCTCGCGCCGGCGCAGCGAGTCTGGTTCCGGAATTCGATCCCTCGCATGAGACGACCCATGATTCCTCGGCACCTCTCCCCCGGCCCAATGCACCGGGGTGTGGCCTCTTTCCAGAGCCGGATCCGGCGCGCTCTTTCGGCCTCGTTCTCGGCTTCGGCCGTGAGCGCCCCGTCGATCGCCATGGCCCTGATCCTCGTGGTCGCACCCGTGGCCGCCCAGGTCTCCGCTCCGGTGGACGACGACCTTCTCCGGAATCCGCCGCCGTCGGAGTGGCTGACCAACGGGCGGGACTATGCCGAGACCCACTACAGCGCCCTGGACCAGGTCGACACCGACAACGTCGACCGGCTGGGCCTGGCCTGGACGTACCGCTTCGAGGGGGATCGAGGACAGCTCGAAGCATCCCCCATCGTCCACGACGGCGTCATGTACGCCACGGGGACCTGGAGCGTGGTCTTCGCCCTGGACGCCCGGACCGGAGAGGAGATCTGGCGATGGGATCCCGGCATCATTCGGGGAGGCCGGTCGGAGGGAGGACCCAGCATCTGCTGCGGACCGGTGAACCGGGGCGTGGCCCTCTACGAGGGGAAGGTGTATGCGGGGCTCCTGGACGGACGGCTCATCGCCCTGGATGCCGAGAGCGGCGACATGGTGTGGGTCCGGCAAACGGTCCCCCCGGGAGGCGAATACTCCATCACCCAGGCTCCCCGCGTCGTGAAGGGGAACGTGATCATCGGCAACGGGGGCGCGGAGTACGGCGTGCGGGGCTACGTGTCGGCCTACGACGCCGAGACGGGGGAGCTGGCGTGGCGCTTCCACACGGTGCCCGGGAATCCGGCCGACGGATTCGAGAACGCCGCCATGGAGATGGCGGCCGAGACGTGGGCCGGAGAGTGGTGGGAGCTGGGCGGCGGCGGGACCGTGTGGGACGCCCTGGCCTACGATCCGGAGCTGGATCTGCTCTACGTGGGAACCGGAAACGGCTCGCCGTGGAGCCGGGAGCACAGGAGCGCCGGCCAGGGCGACAACCTCTTCCTGGCCTCCATCCTGGCCCTGGATCCGGACGACGGGAGCCTGGTCTGGCACTACCAGACCGCCCCCGGCGACGACTGGGACTACACCGCCGTGCAGCACCTCATCCTGGCCGACCTGACCATCGACGGGATCGAGCGGCCCGTCATCATGCAGGCTCCCAAGAACGGGTTCTTCTACGTCCTCGACCGCCGGACGGGTGAGCTCATCTCCGCCGACGCCATCGCCCACGTCACCTGGGCCTCCCACGTGGACCCGGAGACGGGACGGCCCGTGGAGACCTCCGAGGCACGCTACGACGAGGTGGGCGCCTGGCTGGCCCCCGGTCCCCGTGGAGCCCACAACTGGTATCCCATGTCCTGGAGCCCCCGGACAGGGCTCGTCTACGTACCGGGCCAGAACAACCAGTACTTCTACCGCCGCAACACCGAGTTCGACGCCGTGCCGGGTCGCTTCAACACCGGAACCGGTGGAAGCCGGCCCCGGGACGTGGAGCCCCCGCCGGATCCCCGTCCCGAGGGCTTTCTCCTGGCGTGGGATCCGGTGGAGCGGGAGGAGAGGTGGAGGGTCGACTTCGACATGGACCGGAACGGCGGCACCCTGGCCACCGCCGGCAACCTGGTCTTCCACGGCCGTGAGGACGGGTACTTCTACGCCTACGACGCCACCACCGGTGAGCGGCTCTGGGAGACCCGGACCGCTCCGGGCCCCGGTGCCGTGGTCACCTACGAGATGGATGGTCGGCAGTACGTGACCACCATGGCGGGACTGGGCGGCGACGATCCTCCGGGTCACGTCTTCACGTACGTCCTCGACGGAGAGGCGCCGGCGCCGGACCTCGGGCAGGAGCCGTGAGAGGTCGTTCGAGATTCCAGGCCGAATGAGTGGCTTGGACCCGGAGGGATGGACGGGACACGGCCGAGCCGGCCCGGATGAGGGTCAGTCCCGCGCTCCGGCCGGCCCTCCCAGGTTCCTCTCCAGCACCATCCGCATCCGGAGGGCCCGGCCGTAGACGTCCTCGGCCAGGCCTTCCGGGAAGATCCCGTGCGCCACGGGACGAAAGAGCTCGAGCCACCGGTCGAAGTGGGCCGGCTCGAGCCGCGGGATTCGCCGGTGGGCCCGGATGGGATCTCCCCGATACCGCCCGGAAGCGAGCAGCACGGTAGACCAGAAGTCCACCATCCGGTCCAGGTGGGGATCCCACTCGGTCCCGATCCGCTCTTCGAAGATCGGTCCCAGAACCGAATCCTCCCGCACCCGGGCGTAGAACGTATCCACCATCCGCCGGATCTCCGCCTCGGTGGGACGCTGCGAGTCCCGCGTGGAAGCCCGGTCCCCGGTGAGCCCCGGTCGGTTCGCCGGATGAGGCGTCGACGTCGTCTCGCTCGGGCCGCTCACGCCGGCACCAGCTGCACCAGGGGGGCCCGGGTCCCTTCGATGAGGTCGGCCACCGTGTATTCGTCCAGGGCTTCGAAGAAAGCGAGCTGCGCCCGGCTCAGCGCCGTCGAGAGCTCGCACGACTTGGTCAGGGGACAGCGGGAGTCGGGACCGAAGCACTCGGCCATCTCCACGGTCGGCTCCAGCTTCCGGACGACCTCGCCGAGGCGGAGCACCCGGGGATCCGCGTCGAGAGCGTACCCGCCGTTCCTCCCGGGCTTCGAATCCATGGCCCCGAGGCCCACCAGCGCCTGGAGGCTCTTGGTCACGTGGTCCCGGGAGATGCCGAAGGCCCCGGCGATCTCGCCGGAAGAGACCCGGCGATTCCGGGCCCCCGCATACATGAGGGCCCGGAGCCCGATGTCCGTGAAGCGTGAGAGTCGCATCTAGCCAGCCTGAATGGAGCCCGTCTTCAACTCGTCGGTGAAACCTGGTATTCATAGTACCAGATTAGTCGGCCGAGGACAATCGGATGCTCGTGCCGAGCAGGACCACCTGGTGGTGGGCAGATCTAGACCGATGTGCTCGACCGTCGGTGAATCTCCGCGACCATCCGCGACCATCCGCGACCACAGACGTTGGAGTTGCCATGAAGACCGAACTCGACCGTCCGACCCGTCCCGATCCCCTGGAAGCCGGAGCGGCCCCCGCCTTCGACCTCGCCGCCCTGGCCGACGAACTTCTCGACGAGGCGGCGGCCGGGCGATCCGGCCGGAGCGCCGTGACCCTCGTCGCGCATGCGGGGCTCACGGTGCTCCTCACGGCCCTCCGGAAAGGTGGCACTCTGGACGAGCACCGGGCCCGGGGACCCGTCGCCGTCACGTGCGTCAAGGGCCGGGTCACCTTCGGTCTCGAAGGCGGAGAGGAGGATCTCCCGACCGGGTGCACCATCGCATTTCCGCCCGATGCATTGCATTCTGTACGTGCGGCCGAGGACAGCGCGATTCTCATCATTCTGGGCTCGAGCCCGTGATCCAGAAGGCTTTTCCGAGGAAGTCCCATGTCGACAGGTTCTCCCATGCTCCCGCACGAGCCCATGTCCGAGCTCACGCCCGACTCCCTTCTCCGGCGGCCCTTTCGGGAAATGTCTCCCGGGGCATCCGACGGGCGCGGATCGGATGACACGCACCTCGCGAGAGGTACGCACCTTCCCGTGGGTGCTCGTCTAGCTGCAATTTCGCGCCTGCGTGCAAGCTCGCGTCACCCCGCAAATTCGCGTCACCCTGCAAGTTCACGTCTTCCGGCCGGTTCCCGTCTGGCGGGAGTCGGGGGTCTGGCGGGACGTGTCGGTGCGGCCCTGACGGCACTCGTCCTGGCGACCGCGGGAGGGCTTCAAGCCCAGGTGGCGAACGACGATGGAAGCCCCGACGCCGGGAGCCCGACCGGAGGGAACGACGCCGAATCCCAGGTGGCCATGACCGTCACCCGGGACGTGGACTACCGGGGCGAAGACTCCCACGAAGAGGGGCGGGACCTCCTGGACGTCTACATGCCCGAGGGTGCATCGAGGGCCCCGGTGGTCGTCTTCTTCCACGGGGGCGCCCTGACGTTCGGGAGCAAGGACTCGGGACGGGTCCTGGCCGAGCAGCTGGTGCCCAGAGGGGTCGGGGTGGTATCGGCGAACTACCGCCTTTCCCCCGAGGTCACGCATCCCACCCACGTCCGGGACGCCGCCGCCGCGGTGGCGTGGACGGTGGACAACATCGCCGAGTACGGAGGAAACACGGACCGGCTGGTCGTATCCGGGCACTCGGCCGGAGGCTACCTGGCCGTCCTCCTGGGGCTCGACCCCGAGTTCCTGGAAGCCGAGTCGGCTTCCATGGACGCCGTCCGGAGCGTGGTGGCCATCAGCCCCTTCCTCTACGTCGAGGAGACCGCCGCCGATCGGGACGAGTCGGTCTGGGGAGAGGATCCCCGGGGATGGCTGGAGGCTTCGGTGACGCCCCGGCTGCGGTCCGGTCAGCCCCGGGCCCGCCCCATGCTCCTCGTCTACGCCTCCGGGGACGAGCAGTGGCGAAAGGCCCAGATCAACCGCTTCGCCCCCCACATGGTGGCCGTGGGGAACGAAAACATGTCGGTGGTGGAGGTGCCCAACAGGGACCACGGCTCCCTCATGACCGACATGGACGACCCCGACGACCAGATCGCCGAGCTGATCTTCCGGGAGGTCTGGCGGACCTACTGAGGGCCGGCTAGAGGACGCTGGGGCTCTCCACGGCCCGGGCCGGTCCGGACCGGTGCGCAATCCCCGTCAATTGCCGGGCAGCTCCGTCGTGGCGATCACGTCCAGGTTCGGCAGCATCACGATCTCGATACGGCGATTCCGCCGCCGTCCCTCCGGTGTCTCGTTGGATGCCACCGGCTGATACTCCCCGTAGCCCGCCGCCGACAGATTCTCCGGGTCGGCCCCGGCGTCGACGAGGAGCCGGACCACCGAGAGGGCCCGGGCCGTGGAGAGCTCCCAGTTGGATGCGAAGCGCTCGTTCGAGATGGGGACGTCGTCGGTGTGGCCCTCCACCTGGAACTGGCGATCCTCGAGGTCGGCCAGCGCCTCTCCGACCTCGCGGAGCGTCCCCCCGCCGTCGGAGCCGACGGTGGCGCTCCCCGACGGGAAGAGGACGTCCTGGGGCAGCTGGATGACCATGCGCCCCCGGTCGATGGATACGGAGAGCTGTTGGGCGTCGATCAGGGACTGGAAGCGGCCGATGACTTCCTCGTAGATCTGGTTCCGCTGACGCACCTCCCGCTCGATGGCCCGGAGCGACTCGAGGCGATTCTGTAGCTGCCTGTACTCGCTCCCCCGCTCGTTGAGGATGGTCTCCAGACGATAGACCTCCTCCCGGGCCTCCTCGAAACGGTCCGACGACCGCTGCCACCGCTCCTCCATCCCGGTCAGCTCCTCCTCCAGGCGGGCGATCTCCTCCTGCAGCCTCGCCTCTTCGGCGGCCCAGGCCCCGGCCAGGGAGTCGGTCCGCTCTCGCTGGTCCTGCAGGTCGGTCCGGAGATCCTCCTGGACGTTCCGGGCCTCGTCGAGGTCGGCCACCACGGCCTCGTGAGTCCCGCTGGTGACGCAGGCCGAGAGGCCGGACAAGAGGAACAGCGGGAAGGCCAGGCGGAGCAGGACGGAGCGGGACAGCACGACGCGGGACGGGACGAACCGGGCCGGGATGCCGACAGCCTCCGATCGCAGGGAATCCAGGATCATGAATCCTCCGACGGGGGGATCGCAGGGGGCCGCAATGGTTAGTAGTGTGGTGGCGCGAAGGTCCTCCGGCACCGGGCGACGAGCGGAGCCGGTCACCGGAGGATCGCGCCCCCGAGGGTGAAACTTGGGCGCAAACCGTCCATCTTACAACCGAGCTTCCGGGCGAGTCGGGAGCGATTCGCCGAAGGACCCCAGAGGTGATGTCACCGGAGCATCCATGAGCCCAGGCGAGGAGAAAGAGCGCATCACCCTCGTCAGCGAGGATGCGGGACTCCGTATCAAGCGGGGATTCGTCAACTTCGTCGCCATCTTCCTCGGCGTGAGCCTCTCCTTCCTCGCGGAGGACTGGCGCGAAGACCTGAGGGAGGTGGAGGACGGCCTCCGCTCACTCCAGGGAATCGTGGCCGACATGAACCAGGACGTTCCGACGGCACGGGGCCTCGCCCGGAGTGACTCGGTCGCCATCCAGTGGGGCCTCTGGCTCCACGGTAACTGGGAGCGAACCGATCTTCCGCCGGACAGCGTGGATCGGGCGCTCCAGGCGCTGCACTCGGGGGGACCCTACACGCCGGTTCGCTCCGAGTACGAGTCGGCGAAGTACGCCGGACGGCTGCAGTACATCGAGAACCAGGGGCTCCGGGGCGACATAACCGGGCTCTACGAGTCCAGTCAGCCGCTCCTGGTCACGTGTACGACCTCCGAACCGACTTCACGCTGGAGCTGTGGAGGCTGCTCCGGCCCTACGAGTCCTACGCCCCGACGTTCGGCGGCGGAGGCACGGTACCCCCCGTGCACCTGGAGGCGGACTGGTCCGAGCTGAGGGGCAACAGGTCGCTGCGGAACGCCCTCGTGGAGAGCATCGGCCTCCGCCGGGTATTCTACAACCTGCTCCGGAGCCATGTGCGTCAGTCGCTCGATCTGAGACGGTCGATCCAGGAAGAGTTGATC
>JBKHJU010000057.1:0-7907 GCA_046537985.1 Longimicrobiales bacterium | reverse complement strand
GGGTCATACCGAGGATCCCGGTCGCTCGGTCTACGAAGAGAGCTGTGTCCGATGCCACCGGGACGGCGGGCGGGGAGTCGAGGGGGTCTTCCCCTCGCTCCGGGACAACGATCTCGTCCGGGGCTCGTCCGAGGCTCTCGTCATCATGGTCCTCGAGGGGAGGGCGGCCATGCCCGGCTTTGCCGAGACCCTGAGCGACCAGGAGATCGCCGCGGTCGTCTCCTACCTCAGGAGCAACTGGGGAAACGAGGCGAAGCGGATCGCAGAGGACGAGATCGCCGAGGTCCGCAAGCAGGTGGAGACTCCTGCGTCCCGACCCCGGCCCGGGACGCACGACGAAGGATAGCAGGATCGAATTCGAGGGCGTCAGAAGAACTCGGCGTGTAGCTGCCGCACGGCTTCCGCCGCGTCCTCACCCTTCACGACAAGGGTCACGTTGATCCCGGACGCGCCCTGGGAGATCATCTCCACGTTCACGGGGGCCACCGCCTGGAAGATGCGCGCCGCGACCCCCGGCGTATCCCGGAGACCTTCTCCCACCACGCAGATGATGGCTCTCTCCGGGCGCATCTCCACTTCGCCCAGCGTCTTCAGCTCTTCGAGGAGGGGATCGCCCACGGCCCCGTCCTCGATGGAGACCGAGATGCTCACCTCGCTGGTCGAGACCACGTCCAGGCTCACCTCGTGGCGGTCGAAGATGTCGAACATCCGCCGGAGGAAGCCGTGGGTGCCGAGCATCCTCGGGGCCTGGAGGGAGAGAGTGGTCACCCGGCCCTTCGACGCGATGGACTTGACCTCGCCGGGCTTACCGGTGGAGGCGGCCGAGATGGTCGTTCCCGGTGCGTCGGGGTCCATGGAGTTCCGGATCCGGACGGGGATTCCCGCCTCGATGACGGGAATCATGGTGGCGGGGTGGAGGACCTTGGCCCCGAAGTAGGCGAGCTCGGCGGCCTCGTCGTAGCTGGCTTCGTAGAGGGGTCGGGCGTCGGCCACCACCCGGGGATCGGCGGTCATCAGGCCGTGCACGTCGGTCCAGATCTGGACCTCTTGCACCTCGAGGGCGGCTCCGAGGAGGGCCGCGGTGAAGTCGGATCCCCCTCGGCCAAGGGTGGTGGGAATTCCGTCCAGGGTGGCGCCGATGAAGCCCTGGGTCACGGGAATGGTTCCGCGGCCCACGAGAGGGGCCAGGCACGTCTTCGCGCGCCGGGCGATCTCCACGGGGTCCGGGGTGGCGCCCCCGAACCGATCGTCGGTCACCACCACTTCCCGGGCGTCCACCCACTCCGCCGATGCTCCGACGTCTTCCAGCGCGCCCCGGAGGAGGGTCGTGCTGAGGAGCTCGCCGTGGCCCAGGACCGCGTCGCTTCCGCGATGCGCATCCGAGGCCGGCAGGGCCAGGTCGTCCACGGCCCGACGGAGGCTGGAGAAGAGCTCTTCGAGGCGAGCCGCCCCGCCCTTCCGACCCTGCTCGCCGGACACGACGTCGGCCAGGACCGCCCGGTGACGCCCGTCCAGCTCGTGGACCAGCGAGAGGGCCTCGTCGCGGTCCCCTCGAGCGGCCAGGGCGGCCACCTTCACCAGGGCGTCGGTGACCCCCGCCATGGCCGAGGCGACCACGACGGGGCCCCGGGTCGAGCGGTCGGTGACGATGTCGACGGCCCTGCGAATGGCCTGGCCGTTGGCGACGGAGGTGCCGCCGAACTTGAGTACGATCATCTCTCGTGGATGTCCGGATGAGGCCCGGGGGTGTCAGCGACGTGGTCCGCGGCTTCGAAGCGCCTCCGGGAGGCGGGCAAAGTTAGGACCGGTGTTCCTCGGGGTAAACCGTGCGGTGAGACGGCGGGTGAGTCGTCCGGCATTCCGTCGCTTGCCCGCCGGGCCGCCGCCGGCCTAACGTGCATCGATGAAGCGTCCGTCGCCGATGCGCGCGGCGCCGTCATGCCGATGCGAGGATGGGCCATCCGTCGGTCCACCACGCTTCGATTCGCGCCAACTCCCGATCCCCACCATCCAGGACCCGCCAGGTGACTCCTTTCTCTTCGTCGTCCTCCTCTCGTCTCATGGCCTGGCTCCTGGCGGCGGGCTTCACGGTAGCCACGTTCCTCGCCGACGCCTCGTTCCTTGCCGACGCCTCGTCCCTCGCCGCCCAGACCGGGGGGGGTGCCCGGACCGGGAGCGACGCCGACACCGGGTCGTCCGTTGCGACCGATGGCGCGCTCGACGGCTCCCGGCAGGACGCTCGAGTCCTTCTCGAGGCCTACACGCCGGTCACCGGCGAGATGCTCCGGAATCCGCCGCCGGAGGACTGGCTCATGTGGCGCGGCACGCACGGCCACTGGGGGTACAGCCCCCTCGATCAGATCGACGGCTCCAACGTGGAGACCCTTCGGTTGGCGTGGGCCTGGACCCTGGACGAGGGGCGGCAGGAGGCGACGCCCCTGGTTCACGACGGGGTCATGTTTCTGGTGGAGGGGTGCGACATCGTCGAGGCCCTGGACGCCCGGGACGGCACCCGGCTCTGGGAGTACCGGCGCGAGCCCGTGGATCATCCGGCGGTCCACGCCTGCGCCAACCGGAACGTCGCCCTGTACGGCGACCGGGTCTACCTGGGGACCCACGACGCCCACCTGGTCGCCCTCGACGCCCCTACCGGCGAGGTCGTCTGGGACCGGGAGATGGCCGACTGGACCCTCGGCTATCACTACTCGGGCGGCCCGCAGATCATCGACGGCCACGTGGTGGCGGGCATGTCGGGGTGCTACCACATCACCACGGGGTGCTGGATCTCGGCCCACGAGCCGGAGACGGGAGAGGAGATCTGGCGCAGGTACACCATCCCCCGGGCCGGCGAGCCGGGCGAGGAGAGCTGGGGAGGCGTCCCGGAGGAGGGTCGCCACGGAGGCTCGGCGTGGATGTCTCCTGGATTCGACCCGGAGCTGAACCTGATCTACGTGGGGGTCGGCGTGCCCGTGCCCTGGGGCTCGGCCCAGCGGGGGACCGAGGGGCTCGACCTCCTCTACACCAACTCGACCCTCGCCCTGGACGCCGACACCGGAGAGATCGAGTGGTACTTCCAACACCTTCCCGCCGACGAGTGGGATCAGGATCACCCTTTCGAGCGCCTCGTCGTCGAGACCGAGGTGGCGCCGGACCCGGACGCGGTCGAATGGATCGCTCCCGACCTCACCCCCGGCGAGCGGAGGAAGGTGGTCACCGGGATCCCCGGAAAGCCGGGGATCGTCTGGACCCTGGACGCCCGGACCGGGGACTTCCTCTGGGCCCGGCAGACGAACTTCCAGAACGTGATCGTCGGAGTCGACGCCGAGGAGCGGGAAGGGATCCGGAATCCGGCGCTGATTCCCGAGATCGGAGAGACCGTCCTGGCCTGCCCGCATCTCGGAGGCGGTGGCATGATCTGGCAGTCCGTGGCGTACAGCCCCGACACGAACGCCCTCTACGCGCCGACGAACGACACGTGCATGGAGTTCACCCTGCGAGAGGTGGAGCACGAGCCCGGTGACTACCACAGCTCGGCCCGCACGCTTCGGGTCCACGTTCCCGGCTCCGACGAGCAGGTGGGGCGCTTCACCGCCGTCGACGTCGCCACCGGCGAGACCCGGTGGATCCACCGGCAGCGCGCGGGGATCGGGGGATCGGTGCTGACCACCGGCGGCGGCCTGGTCTTCGTCACCGACGACGCCCGGCGATTCCGTGCCTTCGACGCCGAGAGCGGGGAGATCCTCTGGGAGCAGATCCTCAACGCCACGGCCGGAGGCTTCCCGGTGACCTACATGGTGGACGGGGTCCAGTACATCGCCATCGCGGCCGGGGGAGGGGTGAACAACCTGAGCATCACCCCGGAGATCCAGCGACGACGGGGCGGGAACGTCCTGTACGTCTTCCGGCTGCCGTAGCGGGGCCTCGGCGGGAGATCGACCCATCACCCCCCGAGGTCCGTGACCCGGGAGCGCCTGTGTCGACTCGCGAACGGAGGGGCCGAATGCCGAGACCCGGCCGGGCCGGGCACGACCGCCTGCCCGCCGTTCTTACTACGATGAGCGCGCGATCGATGAGCGTGCCTCCCCTCGTCCACGCCCATCCCCTTTTTCACGGGCCTCGCCTCCTTCGCGCGTTCTCCCTCCCTTTCCCCCTCCCTCACGCCCGGGCCTTCGCTTTGGCGCGGGCCGTTCTCTCCCTCCTTTCTCTTCACTCCGTCCTCGTCCTTTCCGCGCTTCTCACCTTTCTCGGGGTCGAGGCCGATGCCGCCGTCGCCCAGGCGTCCTCGTCCTGCACCGTCGAACGCATCATCGACGGTGACACCTTCGTCTGCGAATCAGGGGAGAGGGTCAGGCTGATCCTGGTCGACACGCCCGAGATGGCCGATGAGCCCCTGGGTCGGATGGCCCGGTCGTTTCTCCGGGATCTCATGCCGCCCGGGACCGAGGTCACGCTGGAGATGGACGTGGGGGAGCGGGACCGGTACGGACGCCTTCTGGCGTACGTTCGGCTGTCGGACGGCCGGATGGTGAACCGGGTCCTCGCCCGGGAGGGCTACGCCCAGGTGATGGTGGTGCAGCCCAACGTCCGTCACGTCGAGACCATCCGGGCGGCGGTGGACTCGGCCCGCGCCGAGGGCGCCGGTCTGTGGGACGACTCGCCCGGATTCGGGCGATCGCCGGGGGTCGAGCCGACTCCGCGCAGGCGGGACGGCTCCGGCGGAAGCTGTCACCCGGCCTACCCCGGCGTCTGCATCCCGCCGCCCCCTCCGGACCTGGACTGCGGAGACATCGCCCACCGACGGTTCCAGGTCCGCCCGCCGGATCCCCACCGCTTCGACGGTGACGGCGACGGCGTGGGGTGCGAGGGGCTCTGAGACGCCCGGGTCCGGGTTCCGAGACGGCTCGGTGTGGATCCCGGGATCCCTCGGCCCGGACTGCAGGAGCCTGCATTCCCTCGAGCCGTGCCGTAGGTTCAGCCTGCACGGCCTTCATCCCGTCGCTCGATCCACCTTCCGGTCACGGAGGCTCCCATGAAGTCCAGCGCGAAGGGACGGTCCCACCCCGCCGCCGGCCAGTCGTCGCGCTCCGCCTTCCCATCGGGGCGCACGATCGCTCGTATTATGCCGCGGGTCGCATGGAGCGTCACGCTTCTTCTCCTCCCCTTGCTGACGGCGGGATGCGGTGACGCCGGCTCCGGCGCGGGAGGAATGGGCGGCGACGTCGCCATCGACGAGGACGACATCGGGGGGGTGGTTTCGGGTCCCGACGGGCCGGAGGCGGGGGTCTGGGTGATCGCCCTGACCGAGGAGCTTCCCACCCGGTTCGTCCGGAGCGTCGTCACCGACGACCAGGGCCGGTACGTCGTCCCCGACCTACCGGACGCCGAGTACGACATCTGGGTCCGGGGGTACGGACTGGTGGACTCGGAGCGGGTCCGGGCCACCCCGGGAACGGAGTTGGACCTGACCGCGGTGCCGGCCCCGGACGAGGTGGCCGCGGCGGAGATCTATCCGGCGGGGTACTGGTTCTCCCTCCTGGAGGTGCCCGGGGCGGAGGAGTTCCCCGGGACCGGCTCCTCGGGCAACGGCCTCTCCCCTTCGATGGAGACGCAGGAGGAGTTCCTCCGGAACATCAAGTCGGGCGGCTGCATGGCCTGCCACCAGCTCGGAAGCCCCGGCACCCGTGAGATCCCGGAGGAGATTCGCGAGGAGCACGAGTCTTCGGTGGAGGCGTGGCGTCGGAGGATCCTCTCGGGCCAGGCGGGGGGCCAGATGCTCGCCATGGTGGAGAGCTACGGGGCCGAGAGGACCCTGGCCATGTTCGCCGATTGGACGGACCGGATCGCCGCCGGCGAGGTGCCCGAGGAGCCGCCCCGTCCCCGGGGGGTGGAGCGGAACGTGGTCGTCACGCAGTGGGACTGGGCCGACTCCCTCTCCTACCTCCACGACGTGGTCTCGACGGATCGGCGGGACCCGACGGTGAACGCGAACGGGGAGCTCTACGGCGCCCTGGAGCTGAGCTCCGACTACCTGCCGGTGCTGGACCCGGTGAGCCACACCGTAGACCGGGTGCCCCTGGAGCCCCGGGATCCGGACACCGAGCCGGCGTCGTCTCCCGAGATGCCGGCGCCGTCTCCCTACTACGACGAGACCGTCCTCTGGGACAGCCGGGTGAACGTCCACAACCCCATGATCGATCAGGACGGGCGGGTCTGGCTGACCGCCACCGTGAGCCCGCCGGACAACCCGGACTACTGCCGGGAGGGCTCGGACCATCCCTCGGCCATGATCCGGCCCCTGGACCGGGCGAGCCGGCACCTGGCCGTCTGGGACCCCGAGGCGGAGGAGCTGAGCCACGTCCGTAGCTGCTTCTCCACCCACCACCTCATGTTCGCCGAGGACGAGAGCAACACCCTCTACACCAGCGGCCATCCCTCGGTCGTGGGCTGGCTCGACACGGAGCAGTATTTGGAGACGGGAGACGAGGTGGCGTCCCAGGGGTGGACGGACCTCATCCTGGACACCAACGGGAACGGAGAGCGGGACGCCTTCGTGGGCCCCGACGAGCCCGTCGATCCCGACATGGACAAGCGGATCACCCCCGGGTACGTCTACGGAATCTCCCCCACGCCCGACGGGTCGGTGTGGATGAGCATCCTCACCTTCCCCGGTGGGGTCGTGCGGCTGGTGCCCGGAGACGACCCGCCCCACACGGCCCTGGCCGAGTGGTACGAGGTGCCGTGGAACAACCCGGACGCGCCCACGGTGGGGTACGGTCCCCGGGGAATGGACGTGGATCGGAACGGGGTGGCGTGGGTGGCCATGGCCAGCGGCCACATGGCCAGCTTCGACCGGAGCGCGTGCGAGGGTCCGCTGAACGGCCCCGAAGCCACGGGTCAGCATTGCCCCGAGGGGTGGACCTTCCACGAGGAGCCCCTTCCCCAGGTGCGTGGCGTGGACGCGCCGGGAAGCGCCGAAGCCAGCTACTATACCTGGGTGGACCAGTTCGACGCCCTGGGCCTGGGGGCCAACACCCCCATCAACACCGGAAACGGCGCCGAAGGGCTCCTCGCCCTCGACGACGGGGAGTGGGTGGTCCTCCGGGTGCCCTACCCCACCGGCTTCTACACCAAGTGGATGGACGGCCGGATCGACGACCCGGACGCCGGATGGAAGGGAAGGGGGCTCTGGGCAACGGTGAGCACCCGGGCGCCCTTCCACATGGAGACGGGGCAGGGGACGACCAGCAAGGTGGCCCACTTCCAGCTCCGGCCGGATCCGCTGGCGCATTGAGGGCCGGAGGGCCGGGGGAAAGGCCTCACTCTCGCCTCATCTCCCGGGATGAGGTTTCGTCCCCCGCCGGATCCCGCACCAGCCCGGTATCCGTGAAGGACGCCGGATCCTCCAGGGGCTCCAGGTGGGTGAAGACGGTGGTCCCGGGCAGACGGTCCCGCACCGCCTCCTCGATCTCCTCCAGGAGGTCGTGGCCCCGCTGGACGGACCACTCCCCGGGCACCAGGACGTGGAAGGAGACGAACCGCCAGCGACCCGCCCGCCGGGTGCGGAGGGCGTGGAACTCGATCCCTTCGGCCCGGCCTTCCCGGGCCTCGCCATCCTCCACGCCCTCTCCGCCTTCCTGGTCGCGCGTGCCGGCTCCCTTCGCTGTCCCGGCCCCCTTCGCTGCCCCGGCTCCCTTCGCGGCCCCGGCTCCCATGCCGCGATACCGGTCCAGGACCTCCTCCACGGCTCTCTGGTCCCGTTCGGGGAGGGCCGTATCCAGGAGCCCCAGCATGGAGCGCCGCAGCAGGGGAAGACCCATGCGGACCACGTTGGCGCCGACGAGGAGGGCCAGGAGGGGATCGAGGATCTGCCATCCGGTGGCCGCCACGACTCCCAGCCCCCCGATGAC